>CAZBBV010000125.1:0-5960 GCA_964490025.1 uncultured Cryomorphaceae bacterium
ATTTTGGCATAATACTCTTCAAACTGAAGCTGCGATATGCCCAGACTTTCGCACCGCGCAAGGGTGTCCAGGTTTTTTATTTCGCGAGGCAGCACCATAATATCGTAGGCTGGCTGATTGGAAATCATCAGCTTGCCATTGCGGTCGAACACATAGCCGCGATCGGGGTAGAGGGTGATTTTTCTGAGGAAATTATTTTGAGCGGAGAGCTTATACGAATCGTCGAGCACCTGAATATAGAGCAAGCGCACCACGAAGGCGATAGCCAAGGCCAGCGGAAGTACGATATAAATCCACTTCCGCGAATCGTAAAAAGTGGGCTTGCTCATGCAGGTTTCCTTCTAGACAACAGTTGGAGGATAAAAACAAAGAATAGCGTAAAAATACTACTCAGAAATGTTCGCCAAAGGATTGTTGGCAACTCTATAAACTTAAAGGCCTCCACCATGAAAAAGTACAAGTGATGTATCAGAATTCCAATGCCGGCGTAGGTTACAAAGCGTGGCGCGCCCATGTTGTCCAGGTCCAGAACTTCGTATTCATTGAGCCCTTGGGTAGTGAATAGCTTTTGCAGCATGGGTCGCAAGTAGGCCAGCAGCACACCGGCACCGGCATGAAGTCCTATTTCGCCTGAAAAGATATCGACTGCTAGACCTGCGAAAAATCCCAGTAGCAGCAACGCAAATCGGCTGATATTGGGCGGAAGGAGTAGAATGATCAATACATAGGGCATAGGATTCATGTAGCCCATAAACTGGATTTGATTAAAAATGAGCACCTGCAGGGCAACAAGCCAAACAAATCTCCACAAATGATTTCCGGCCAACCTCATTCTTTGATGGTGCTTTCTAGTTCCAACCTTTCGTCTTTCCTTTTATTATTAATCACATACACCGAGTTCAACCTATTGAATTGGGTAAAGAGCTCTATTTCTATGGTAAAAAAGTTTCGTCCCGGCACAGTAGTGATTTCCTTTATGGTGCCAACAGGAATTCCTTTGGGAAAAATAGCACTGAACTCGTTGGTCACCAATGTGTCTCCTGTTTTGCATTGTGCATAGTCGGGTATGTCGCTCAGCATGGCAATACGGCTTTTGCTCCCTGGCCAGGTTACAGTCCCAAAATATTCTGTGTCTTTTATTTGGGCGCTAATTTTTGCTTCCGAGCTCAATAGGCTAATGCAAACAGCATAATGGTCGCTTACCGATTTCACTATGCCCACCACCCCCTCGTGGTTCATCACGCCCATTCCGCTTCTTATCCCTGCTTTTTTCCCTTGGTTTATGGTGAAATGATTGTTTCGCTTGGTAATGCTGTTGCTGATTACACGCGCTTCGGTGTATTGAAACTGGGCCTCCCATGTGCTATCGCTGTCGTGCCAATCCATTTTCGTGTACATGGATTCTTGCAACTGGTTTCTAAGCTGGGCATTTTCGGTACGAAGCACTTCGTTTTCGCGGCGAAGCTCAAAAAAACCTTGCACCACGGCCACCTGCTCATACACTTTTCCTGATATGGCAGTGGAGACTTCGTTTAGTCGCCAGCGCTGGAAGGAGCGCGATTGATACAGCCAATAAAAACAGAGCACTTGCAGCCCAACAAAGGTGATTATGACATGGTATCGGATGAAGAATAGAATAAAATTACGCATGTCAGCTTGGGTACCCTTGTTTTATCGCATCAAGAAATTGAATTTATCTACATTTTTAAGTGCAATGCCGGTGCCACGCACCACGGCGCGCAGTGGGTCTTCAGCAATGAAAACCGGAAGGTCGGTTTTCCTGGAAATCCTTTTGTCGAGCCCGCGAAGCATACTGCCGCCACCTGCCAAATAGATGCCCGTGTTGTAAATATCGGCAGCCAACTCAGGTGGGGTAATACTCAGTGCCTCCATGATGGCGTCTTCCACACGACTGATCGATTTGTCCAACGCGCGGGCAATTTCCTTGTAAGTTACCACTACTTCTTTTGGCTTTCCGGTAATGAGGTCGCGACCTTGCACCGGGAAATCGTCCGGCGGATTGTCTAAATCTTCAATGGCAGCTCCCACCTCTATTTTTATCCGCTCGCCTGTGCGCTCGCCCACCGAAAGGTTGTGCGTATTGCGCATGTACGAAACGATATCGCTGGTGAAAACGTCACCCGCTACCTTGATTGATTTATCGCGTACGATACCGCCTAGGGCCAAAACGGCAATTTCGGTGGTTCCACCGCCAATGTCGATAATCATGTTGCCCTTCGGCTCTTGCACGTCGATACCAATACCGATAGCGGCAGCCATGGGCTCGTGTATCAGGTACACCTCTTTGGCGCCGGCATGCTCAGCGCTATCGCGAACCGCGCGTTTTTCCACCTCGGTAATGCCCGAAGGAATACAGATTACCATGCGCAGTGCAGGGGTGAAAATCCTGTTTTTAATCCCCGGAATGCTCTTGATCATCTCTCGGATCATGTACTCAGAGGCGTTGAAGTCGGCAATAACGCCGTCTTTCAAAGGGCGCACTGTCTTGATGCCTTCGTGCGCACGGCCGTGCATCATTTGGGCCTCTTTGCCTACGGCCATCACCTTTCCGGTGCGGCTGTCAATGGCTACGATAGAAGGTGCATCCACCACGATCTTGTCGTTGTGAATGATGAGAGTGTTCGCGGTTCCCAGGTCAATCGCGATATCCTGAGTCATAAAATCAAAAAAGCCCATTGTACGAGAATATTTTGGTGAAAGTTACTTAATTACGGTCTTGCTTGCTTATCTCTTTTTTTAATGTTTGAAATGCCTTACGCCGGTAAAAACCATGCGCATATTGTGGGCATTGCAATAGTCTATTGTTTCTTGGTCGCGCACTGAGCCTCCGGGTTGCACAACGGCTTTTATGCCAGCATTATTAGCTATTTCCACACTATCGGCAAATGGAAAAAAGGCATCACTCGCCATCACGGCTCCATTCAGGTCGAACTGGAAAGCGCGGGCTTTTTCAATGGCTTGCTTCAGGGCATCCACACGCGAGGTTTGTCCTGTTCCGCTCGCCACCAGTTGCTTGTTTTTGGCCAACACTATGGTGTTGCTCTTGGTGTGTTTGCAAATCTTAAGGGCAAACTCCAGGTCTTCCAACTCAGCAGCACTTGGTGTTTGATTTGTCACGGCCTGCATGTCTTTTTTTCTTTCTATGGAATGGTCCTTATCCTGCCACAACAGACCGTTCAGAGCGGTGCGCAACTGATGTGTGGGCAGCGCAGTTTCTTTTTTTTGAAGAATGATTCTGTTTTTTTTCGATTTCAAAATATCCAATGCCTCGGCAGAGTAGCCGGGTGCAATGATCACTTCACAAAACAATTGGTTCATTTCCTCCGCAGCGTCTGCTTCTATGGCGCGGTTGGAAATCAATATCCCACCAAAAGCAGAAGTAGGATCGCCGGCCAAGGCAGCCAAATAGGCTTCTTTCACTGTGTTGCGAGAAGCCACGCCGCAGGCATTGTTGTGTTTCAGAATGGCGAAAGTAGTTTCTGAAAATTCGGCCATAAGATTGACCGCAGCATCCACATCCAGCAGATTGTTGTAGGACAGTTCTTTGCCGTGTAGCTTGTCGAACAGCGCGTCCAAGTCGCCGAAGAAAACGCCTTTTTGGTGCGGGTTTTCGCCATAACGCAACACATTGGCAGGCGTCTCGCTTACGCGCAAGGCCATCATGTCTTCTCCTTGGAAATAGTTGAAAATGGCGCTATCGTAGTGCGAACTAACGGCAAAGGCTTTGGCAGCCATCCGTTTTCTAAAAGCCATGGAACTGGCGCCATGGTTGGCATTGAGCTCGATTTCCAATTGTCCGTAGTCGGCCTTTGAGGCGAGTATCACCACATCTTTGTGGTTTTTAGCCGCAGCCCGAATGAGTGATATGCCGCCTATGTCAATTTTTTCTATAATCTCTTCCTCTGTTGCGCCGCTCATCAGGGTTTCTTCGAAAGGATAAAGATCCACCACCACAATGTCAATGTTTTCAATGCCGTGTTGGGCCATCTCTGCTTTGTCGCTTGCATTTTCCCTTCGTCCAAGGATGCCACCAAACACGCCCGGATGCAATGTTTTTACGCGACCTCCTAGAATGGAAGGAAATCCGGTCATGCTTTCTACCGCCGTTACCGGTATGCCCAGTGCCTCAATAAAAGTTTGTGTGCCTCCGGTGGAGATTATTTCTACTCCAAACTTGTGAAGGGTTTGGGCTAGTGTGTCCAAACCATCTTTGTAAAACACAGATATAAGCGCTCTTTTGGCCTTGATATTCACGAAAGAAGGGGTTTTGCAATGAGTTTGCAATGTTAAGAAAATAGGAGGGGAGCACCAATGGAAATGACGGTCTTACAGAAAGTTAAAATGGGCTTTTTTCTAAGTTTCTCATTGATTCATTTTTCGCAGTTTTGAATGGAAGCAACAAGACCTATGAAACTGCTTTTTCTGTTATTTGCTGAGAGTATCCGATTTGCCTTCCATGCGTTGGTAGTCAATAAGTTGCGCACCATACTTTCTTTGCTGGGCGTCACCATTGGCATCTTCGCTATCATATCGGTTTTCACTATAGTCGATTCACTCGAAAGGAGTATCCGAACAAGCGTTCAGTCCTTGGGCGACAATGTTATCTATGTTCAGAAATGGCCGTGGACAGGTGGTGCCGATTTTCCCTGGTGGAAATATTTCAAAAGACCATTGCCCGAATACGAAGAGGCTGATAAAATAAGGGCGCGGAGCAACTACGCCGAAGCCGTTTGCTTTGGTGCTTCCATGGGCACCAATGTGCAATATAAGAGCAATGTGGTGGAGAAAGCGGGGGTGTTTGGTGTGGAGTATAGCTACAAAGACATCTGGAACTTTGATATCGTCAATGGCCGTTATTTCACCGAAAGCGAGATGAAAAGCGGCGTGAACTACGGCATTGTGGGTTGGGAAATTGCAGAAAATCTCTTTCCTTCCGAAGATCCGGTAGGCAAGGAAATTAAGGTTCAGGGCCGCAAGGTGGTGGTAATAGGTGTTTTCGACAAGGAGGGCACCACGCTTATTGGCAACAGCCGTGATGAGCTTATTGTAGTTCCGTATCTGTTTTTAGCGAAAATTGCCAATGTTCGTTCTGAAAATTCGGGGCCACTGGTGATGGTGAAGGCTAAGCCGGACATTACCGCCGACCAACTGAACGAAGAACTTCGAGGCATCATGAGAAGTATCAGAAGGCTTGCCCCACGCGTGGAAGATGACTTTGCACTGAATCAAATCTCACTCTTGTCGCAGGGCCTTCAAATGACCTTTGGCGTGCTCAACATAGCCGGCTGGATCATTGGCGGCTTCAGCATTCTGGTAGGCGGTTTCGGCATTGCCAACATCATGTTTGTGTCCGTTAAGGAACGCACCAACCAAATAGGCATTCAAAAAGCACTTGGCGCAAAGAATTTCTTTATCATGCTCCAGTTTCTCTTCGAAAGCGTTGCGCTATGTGTTATGGGCGGCGTGGTAGGTCTTGCCCTTGTGTTCGGGCTAAGCTATTTTGTTACCCAATCGCTTGATTTCGACATCATGCTTAGCATGGGCAATATCGTTTTAGGATTGGTCATTTCGGTAGCTATTGGCTTAATTTCAGGCTTTGTGCCGGCAAATGCCGCAGCACTCATGGATCCTGTAGATGCCATCCGATCAGGACAATGATACCAGACTAGTGCTGGATAATCAGCTTCTCTACATACTGTTGGGTTCCGTGCTGCAGTTTCACAAAATATACACCTGAGGCCAAATCAGCACTGTACACAAAATAGGAGTTGCTGCCTTTTGCTTCCCTTCCACCGTGCACCACGCGAACTACTTGTCCGTTCATGTCCGTAATCCAAATACTACTTTCTGCCTCTCCGGGGTAGCTCACCGATATTTGCAATATTTCATTCGCTGGGTTGGGGAAGAGCTCAGTTGTCAGAACCAAACTTTCTTCCACT
>CAZBBV010000126.1:0-2847 GCA_964490025.1 uncultured Cryomorphaceae bacterium
GATAACGACAATCTATCCGGGGAACAGCTAAAATCAATGATACAGGAAGGTGCTCAATTCTTGTATACAGATTCTGAAGCCCTTCTAAGTAATAATGAAACAGCCAAATACCTGGATGAATTGATTCTGGAAAAAGGAACCATTAAAATTTTCAAGCTTAAAATTTGAAAAAGGAACTGAGTCAATAAAATAAAGCTTCGCAATGAATTTGTCTATACATTATCACAACTACTACTCCTCCGACTTTGAAGCCCTCCTCGCCATGGCCAAAAAACTCTGGAAAGACATTGCCAAAGGGCCCCTAAAGGACTTACTCCAACAAACAGCCAACGACAGGAAGTATGAAATACTAATAGCCAAAACTGAAGATGGCAGCAGTGTTGGTTTTGCCATTTTTTCAATTCGGACGGACTATGTGGAGGGTGCAGCACAGTCGCCCATAGGCTATCTGGAAGGCATCTATGTAGAGTTGGAATTCAGAAAATCAGGAGTGGCCAAAGCACTCTTGCAAAGGGGCGAACTATGGTTAAAGGAAAACAACTGCAAACAAATTGGTTCTGACACCTGGCTTTCGGACACCAATTCCCGAAACTTTCATAAAAAGCTAGGCTTTTGGGAAGAGGAGGAGTTGGTGCATTTCCTCAAGAACTTGGATTGATGTTTTCTCTCGCAGATCACGCAGATTTCCATAGATAAAATCGGCTGAGTGGCCGCTGGTGGTATGGAAATCCTACTTTTGAAAGCCATCATCTCAATTTTTACGCATGAAAGAACTTGTTGATCTTTCCACCAAGTCCGTCAACCTTGAACGAAACGACTACCTGAAAGTGAGCGGCAGTGCCGACACCAATGTGTATTATGTGGAGAGTGGCAGCCTGCGCGTATTTGTTTTGGACGACTGCGAAGAGCAAATCATCCGTTTTGGCTACACGGGCGATCTGATCGCTTCGCTCGACTCCTTCTTTAGCGGAAAGCCCTCTGAACTCTACATCCAAGCCATAAAAAAGACGGTGGTTTGGGTCATTCCAAAACAAGAAATTGACGCCTTTCTGCAAAGGGATAGCAACCGATTGCTATGGGCAAATATGTTGGAAAGCCTCATCATTCAACAGCTGGAGCGCGAAATAGACATCCTGACCACCTCGCCCAAGGAGCGCTACCTCCGGGTGTTGAAGCGCAGCCCAAGGTTGTTTCAAGAAATACCGAACCGATACATAGCCAACTACTTGCGCATGAGTGCTGAAACTTTGTCGCGGCTAAAAAAGTCTTGACTTCAATCAAGAAACGGGCGAAAGGCATTGTGGAGCTTTGCACAAAATCATCAAGCACTATGCAATCCGAGCAACTCATTCAATCGCTCATTGAGCAAACAAGACGCATCATCAACCAAGCGGAGCAACTCAAAACGCTAGACAACCAAAGTCTAAATTGGAAAGAGCACGAATCTTCGTGGAGCATTCTGGAATGCTTGGAGCATTTAAATCTCTACGGCGATTTCTATCTGCCGGAAATCGAGGCCAAAATAAAGGCCTATACCGGAAATAGTGAACTTGATTTCAGACCCGGACTATTAGGCAACTACTTTGCGCAGAGCATGCTCCCAAAGGAAAAATTGAACAAAATGAAAACCTTTAAGGACAAGAATCCGCTCAATTCCGCGCTCGACAGAACGACCATTGACCGTTTCCTATCCCAACAAATGCGTTTGCTGCACCTGCTCAGCGAATCGAGAAAAGTGAGCCTAAACAAAGTGAAAGTACCTACCACCATCACAAAACTGATTCGATTGAAGTTGGGAGATGCTTTTCCATTTGTCATCAACCACAACATCAGGCATTTCAAACAAATAGAGAATGTCCAAAAGGCAATGAAACAGGTTTGATGCGCCCATCCACCACTTTTTCTTTCATATAACTATTCTTTCAACTTTGGCGAAAAGTTGACATAAATCATACTTGCGCTGCGTGGTGTGTGGTAGGTTTGAACAAGACTAATAACACGAAACGCCATGAACAAATCAGAAACCGTGCGGAGCATCATGACTTCGCAATTGCATACCGCAAAAGCCAACGACTCGCTGCTAAAAGCCGAGCAAATTTTTGAAAAGCACCACCTCCGTCACCTTCCTGTGGTGAAAGGCAAGCATTTGGTGGGCATAATGAGCAAGACCGACCTGCTGAAAATGAAGTTTGCCGACAAGTTTGAAGCCGAAGATGCTTCAGTGGATTTGGCCATTTTCGACATGCTCCAGGTTGGCCACGTAATGCATGAAAGAGTGGTCACCATTCAGCCTGACCAGAAAATAGTAGAAGCCGCGCAGATTCTCACCACCGAAGATTTTAACGCCCTTCCGGTTGTGGAAAATGACGAATTGGTAGGCATTGTTACATCAACGGATATAATGAGATATTTGCTTAAAATAATGAGCTAAATATCACAAATGAAAAACTTGAAACTGATTGCCGGATTGTTGGTGGGTGCATGGATGCTGAGCAATTGTAGTTCTGTGCCCCTTACCGGAAGAAAAAGAACCGCCTGGTTGCCCGAATCGGAGCTATCGGCTATGGCCAACGAACAATATGCCCAGGTGCTGCAGGAAGGGCCCATATCTTCCAACACGGTGATGACCAATCAAGTGAAAGGTGTAGGCAACCGCATAGCGCGCGCCGCCACAAAATACCTGACCGACAACGGATACACAGATTTATTGGCGAATTTCAATTGGGAATTTAACCTCATTGAAAGTGATCAAATAAATGCTTGGTGCATGCCCGGCGGCAAAGTGGCCTTCTACACCGGCATTATGCCCATTTGCGCTAGCGACGCAGGCGTGGCTGTGGTGATGGG
>CAZBBV010000126.1:2947-5947 GCA_964490025.1 uncultured Cryomorphaceae bacterium
ATGGCGGGCTACGATCCGCATGAGGCGCCGAAGTTTTGGGAACGTATGGCAGCAGCCACAGGCGGAGGAGCGCCACCGGAGTTTCTCTCCACGCACCCTGCACACAGCACCCGGATAAAGGATTTGGAGCGCCTAATTCCTTCAGCTATGAAGTACTATACGCCCAATCAATAAGCCTGACGACACCAGGCGCGGAACAGCTTTTTCTGCGCAGCACCGGCATTTTCCATCTTACTTAGGCTGTATCGGTTCAGGAATGGTTCCTGTCCCGCCATGATGTACACCTTGCGAATACGGTAAGCGTCGCGGATGGTGAGTTCCCAGCCCTGCCCTCCCGCAATATCCAGTCTATCTGAAAGCAGGCCTTCCAGCTTTTCGCCGTTCACTTCCATAATTTCATCACCCGGTTGAAGACCCAAGGCATATGCCGGCGAACCCAGTGCTACCTTCGATATAACGGTCGATTCGCATGACTTGCGGGTGCGCAGCCCAAGCATTCTGGGCGCACTGTTCTGGTGTGGCGCCTCTTCTATGGTCAGTCCTACTTTGCCTAAATAATAGTCGAGCAATGGACGAAAGTCTTCAATGCCGAAAATGTGTTTTTCGAAAATGGGCCTCACCCCTTCTCCACCCATCATCACGCATGCATCCAGAAAGTCGGCTGAGGTGTAGCCCACGCCGCGCTTGCCAAATTGCTCGTACAAATAGCGCATCACGTGCTCCAAGCCCAGCTCTCCTTGGGTATTGTCGCGAATTTCAAGGTCGAGCATCAGGCTGCTCAAGGCGCCTTCGGTGTAGATGGAAACGGTGCGGTTGGGGATGCCATTTTCGTAGCCATCCAGCCACAGCTCAAAACTGCTGTCGGCTACACTGCGTACAAAGCGCGCGTCGTTCTGAAAGTGCTTTTCAAGGTTTTGCTCCTGCGTTCTGCAAAATTGCTCCCAACTGAAAGCCCCCGACTGGATGAGGTTCAGATCGCCCATGTAGGTGGTCACGCCTTCGGCCACATAGCCCGTGTCGAAATAGTTTTCCTCCTGATAGTGGTAGGGCATCATTTCCGCCGGGCGAATGGTTTTGATGTTCCAGGCGTGGTACAGCTCGTGGCTGGCAAGCCCAAAGAATTGCTCCAATCGCTCAGGTGTATGAAAGGATTCCGCGGGACCGAAGGCCATCACAGTGCTGGTGAGGTGCTCCACGCCGTGGTACTTGTTGAACTGCGGCACCAAGCACAGGAAGTAATACCTGTCCGTAGGAAAGCTGCCAAACTGCCCAATCTGGTTGCGAATAAATTTTTCAAAAGGCGGAAGCAACAACTCCCATTGCGGCTCTAAGCCAAAGAAAACGAGGTGAAAGGTGGTGCCTTCTACTTCCAGCGATTTTTCCTTCAAAAGCGGAGAGGAAAGTATGGGCGAATCGGCCAGCTCGTGGTAGTTTTCAGCCACGAAGCTACTCGGCCCTGTGCTGCGCATGCCACTGCGAATCACACAAGCCGACGACAGGCGAATGTCCAGTTCGTGCGGCACATCCACATGGTCGGGCAGGTACATCAGTGCGTTCACCGGATTGAGGTAAAACATTTCCTCATTCACAAACGAGTTGCCGGCATCAAACAAGTTTGCGTAATAACGGTAGCGAATCACCACGCGGCTGTTGCCCATGGTTTCCAGTTCCCAGGCGTCTTTTTTCACTTTGCGAAATGGAATGGCTTTGCCGTCGGCACCCACAGCATCCCAGGTTTGCAGGCGCTTGGCAAAGTGCTGCATCTCGTACCTACCCGGGCGCCATGCAGGGAGATGCACGGTGTAGCGCTCGCGGTCCAGGCCGTCGAGCTCCATTTGCACACGGATAAAGTGGGTATTGGGATTGGGCTTAATACGGTACTTGATGCGTTCAATCATGCTGAAATCCATTCCGGTTCGAAGTGGCCAAATTTCATAAATTCGCCGCTCACATTAACCCCATTATACAGCTATTTCATGGAATTTGACGTAATCATTTTAGGAAGCGGCCCGGGCGGCTATGTTGCAGCCATTCGCGCCTCGCAACTCGGACTGAAAACAGCCATAATAGAAAAAGAAAGCCTGGGCGGTATTTGCCTGAACTGGGGCTGCATACCCACCAAAGCATTGCTCAAAAGCGCCAATGTGTTTGAATATATCAACCACGCTGCCGACTACGGCATCAAAGTGGAAAAAGCCGACAAAGACTTCGGCGCAGTAGTGGCCCGCAGCCGCGGTGTGGCCGACGGTATGAGCAAGGGTGTTCAATTCCTGATGAAAAAGAACAAGATTGAAGTAATCATGGGCACCGGAAAGGTGATGCCCGGAAAGAAAATAGAGGTGACCGACGCCGACGGAAAGAAAACAACCGTGACGGGCAAGAACATCATCATAGCCACCGGCGCGCGCAGCCGCCAGCTTCCTGCCCTGCCGCAGGATGGCAAAAAGATAATAGGCTACCGCGAGGCCATGAGCCTTAAGGAGCAACCGAAGCGACTGGTGGTGGTAGGCTCAGGCGCTATAGGCGTGGAGTTCGCATATTTCTACAACGCCATGGGCACGGAGGTGACCATAGTGGAATACCTGCCCAACATAGTGCCGCTGGAAGACGAAGAGGTGAGCAAGCAACTGGAGCGCAGCTTCAAAAAAGCAGGCATCAGCATTAAGACCGACGCCGAAGTGACCAAGGTGGACACCGCTGGCGCAGGCTGCGTGGTGACGGTGAAAACCAAAAAAGGAGAAGAAAAAATAGAATGCGACGTGGTGCTGAGCGCCGTGGGCATTGCCGCCAATATCGAAAACATTGGACTGGAGGCTGTGGGCATTAAAACCGACAAAGGCAAGATAACGGTGAACGAATGGTATCAAACCAATGTGCCGGGCTACTACGCCATTGGCGACTGTGTGCCCGGCGCAGCTTTGGCACATGTGGCCAGCGCTGAGGGCATTATTTGTGTGGAAAAAATTGCCGGCCACCACCCGGAGCCATTGAACTATGGCA
>CAZBBV010000127.1:0-5834 GCA_964490025.1 uncultured Cryomorphaceae bacterium
ATATTCCCATTGTTTTCCGCGGACCTACCGGTTCGGCGGGCCAATTGGGTGCCACCCACAGCCAGAGTTTTGAGAATTGGTTTGCTAACTGCCCCGGACTAAAGGTGGTGATACCTAGCAATCCTTACGACGCAAAGGGACTACTGAAATCGGCCATCCGCGACAACGACCCGGTGATATTTATGGAATCGGAGCAGATGTATGGCGACAAAGGCGAAGTGCCGGAGGAGGAATACATCATCCCCATAGGTGTGGCCGACATCAAGCGCGAAGGAACAGACGTAACCGTTGTTTCTTTCGGAAAGATTATCAAGCAGGTGTATGACGCCGCCGAAATCTTGGCGGAAGAAGGCATCAGCATTGAAATCATTGACCTGCGCAGCGTGCGTCCCATTGATTTCGACTGTGTGCTTAACTCAGTGAGAAAGACCAACAGACTCCTTATAGTAGAAGAAGCATGGCCGTTGGCCTCCATTTCTTCCGAGATAACTTACCGCGTGCAGAAAGATGCCTTTGATTTTCTGGACGCTCCCATACGCCGCATCACCACTGCGGATACCCCAATGGGCTACGCACCTACTTTGGTGGAAGAGTTTCTTCCAAGAACAGAGAAAATCGTGAGCGTGGTGAAAGAACTTTTATACGTATAACCAACCTTCAATCAATTAAAATGGAGAACTTGATTTATTATTTGCCACTCTTTGGTGTTGTGGCATTGCTGTATGTAATGTGGAAAAGCAACTGGGTGACCCGCCAGGATGCCGGCAATGAGCGCATGCAGCGCATAGCCAAAAGCATCTCGGAGGGCGCTATGGCTTTCCTGAGAGCGGAGTACAAGGTGTTGGCCATTTTTGTGGTGGCCGTGGCTGCCTTGCTGGCATTCAAAGGTGCATCAGAAGCCGACTCAAACTGGATGATCGCCGTTTCCTTTATTGTGGGCGCCATCTGTTCGGCTTTGGCCGGATTTATCGGGATGCGCATTGCCACCAAAGCCAATGTGCGCACCACACAAGCCGCACGTACATCATTGGGTAAAGGCCTTGAAGTGGCCTTCGCCGGAGGATCAGTAATGGGACTTGGTGTAGTAGGCTTGGGCGTGCTTGGTATGAGCGTGCTATTTCTTGCTTACAGCAGCCAAGGCTGGGAAATGACCAAAGTGCTCAACGTACTTTCGGGCTTCTCTCTTGGCGCTTCTTCCATTGCGCTTTTTGCCCGTGTTGGTGGTGGTATTTATACCAAAGCTGCCGACGTAGGTGCTGACCTTGTAGGAAAAGTAGAAGCTGGAATTCCTGAGGATCATCCGCTAAACCCCGCTACCATTGCCGACAACGTGGGCGACAACGTGGGCGACGTGGCCGGTATGGGTGCCGACCTTTTTGAGTCTTTCGTGGGCTCTATTTTGGGTACCATGGTATTGGGTGCTGCATTTGTAGCGCTGCCTGAGTTTACCTCAGCAGGAATGAATGGTATCGGCGCTGTAATGCTTCCACTTACCCTGGCCGGTGTGGGAATACTAGTTTCAATCGTGGGTACTTTCTTCGTTCGTGTGAAAGAGGGCGGAAACCCACAATCGGCACTGAATGCAGGTGAGTTTATCTCTGCAGGCATTATGCTTATTGCTTCTTACTTGCTCATCCAAGCCTTGTTGCCAACTGAGTGGTATTTTGGAGACAAAATGTATTCGAGCATGGGCGTATTCTACGCTACCATTGCCGGTTTGGTTGCCGGGTTGGGAGTAGGTAAAATCACTGAATACTACACGGGTACCGGAACAGGTCCTGTGAAAGCGATCGTTCGCCAGTCGGAAACGGGTGCTGCTACCAACATTATTGCCGGACTAGGTGTGGGCATGATGAGTACCGCTGTGCCTATTTTAATTATCGCTGCGGCCATCATTGTTTCTTTTGAGCTTGCCGGACTTTACGGTATCGCCATTGCCGCTGTGGGTATGCTTGCCAACACCGGTATCCAATTGGCAGTAGATGCCTATGGACCAATATCTGACAACGCCGGAGGTATTGCCGAAATGGCCGAACTACCTAAAGAAGTGCGCGAGCGTACAGACAAACTTGACGCTGTGGGCAACACCACTGCCGCTATCGGAAAAGGATTTGCCATTGCCTCGGCGGCACTTACTGCTTTGGCCCTATTTGCAGCCTTTATGCAAACAGCCAATCTGACCTCCATTGATATCTCAAAACCTACCGTAATGGCAGGTCTACTTGTTGGCGCCATGCTTCCATTCGTATTCTCGGCTTTGGCCATGGGTGCTGTAGGACGTGCGGCCATGAGTATGATCAACGAAGTGCGTCGTCAGTTTAAGGACATTCCGGAGCTAAAAGCGGCCCTATTGATCATGCGCAAATACGATTCGGACATGAGCAAGGCTACTGCCGAAGAGCGTAAGACCTTCGACGAGGCCGACGGAAAGGCTGAGTACGGAAAGTGTGTAGAGATCTCCACCAAAGCGGCCATCCGCGAAATGGTACTACCGGGCCTTTTGGCCATTGTGGTTCCTGTAGTTGTTGGTTATGGCGGTGGTGCTGAGATGTTGGGTGGCTTGCTTGCGGGCGTTACCTCATCCGGGGTGTTGATGGCCATTTTCCAATCGAATGCCGGTGGTGCATGGGACAATGCCAAGAAAATGCTTGAAGCTGATGGCCGCAAAGGCTCGGAAGCACACAAAGCTGCTGTAACCGGCGACACCGTGGGCGATCCGTTCAAGGATACCTCCGGACCTTCGTTGAACATCCTTTTGAAATTGATGTCGGTAGTAGCGCTTGTGATCGCTTCAGGCTTGGCTGCCTAATTTCATAACAACCAATAAAAAGAAAGCCGCTTCAAACGAAGCGGCTTTTTTTATTGGGATAAAATCAATTTTCTTTTAGAAAAGCCCGTTGATTTCCGCGTTTATTTTGTTGATCACTTCGCCTAGATCTTCCTGACGGTCAATAAAGTTCAGGCTGTCCACATCCACCACCAGCATTTTGCCCTTGTAGTCGGTGGCCCATGCTTCGTAGCGTTCGTTGAGGCGGGTTAGGTAGTCAATGCGGATGGACGACTCGTAGGCCCTACCACGCTTTTGTATTTGTTCTACCAGCGTAGGAACAGAAGCCCGCAGGTACACGATAAGGTCGGGCGGAGGCACAAGGTCGTCCAGAAGTTTGAACAACGACTTGTAATTCTCGAAGTCGCGAGAAGTGAGCAAGCCCATGGCATGCAGGTTGGGTGCAAAGATGTGCGCATCTTCATAGATGGTGCGGTCCTGAATCACATTCTTGCCGCTATCGCGAATCTGTCGAATTTGATCGAAGCGGCTGCGCAGGAAATAGATCTGAAGATTGAAACTCCAGCGCTGCATTTCGTTGTAAAAGTCGTCGAGATAAGGGTTGTCGTCCACGTCTTCAAAATGGGGTTCCCACTTGAAGTTTTTGGCGAGCAGCTCTGTTAGCGTGGTCTTTCCGGCACCAATGTTTCCGGCTATGGCTAAATGCATGTTCGAGTGATTTTGGGTTTCGAAAGTAAGAAAAAGGAAGGCTTATTCCACCCCTAGAAGATGGAATTCGTAGGCTTTTAATTCGCCCTTTCGGAGGCAGTACAATCGATTCTTACCCAATAATATTTCTCCATCAAGCAGTTGTTCTTCCAGCGCATAACGCACTTCGCTGCGCAATTCGGGATTATACACTATCAGAAAATCGTCTTGAACATAGTATACCAGGTAATTGATTACCTGAAATTTATCGCTGACCACCACTGGCAGAGTACGTTGATAATTGCCAAACAGATCGAACATCATGATGCCCTGACCGGGAAGATTCAGGTATATTCTGTTGATGGTGTACACGAGGTAATTGGGCCTGATTTGCAGTCCGGTTATTTGGCTTATGCGCAGACTTTCGATTTCCTTTTTTCGGGTGTACAGGTTAAAAAGCGCCATTTGATCCGTGCTTTGGTCGTAGAGCCAAACTTTGTTTTCGTCGGCCGAGCGCACCAGTTGCACATCCATCAGCCCGTGGTCGTCCAGCGGGATAACGGGTGTCTTGGCGTTCAGCTGATTGTCCAGAATGATGGTGCGGTAGTAGGTTTTGTAGTACACCAGCAAGTCGAGCGAGATAAAGGCATCCAGATAGTCAATGCTCATCAGGTCGGGCGAACTGTAGCGCGCCATCTCTTTTCCTTCCGGCGAATATTTGATGATTTCGTCCCCGGCCACCATATATATATTGTCCAACACATCCGGCGTGTAGGTGGTGAAATTCTTGTTTTTCAGGGTGTATAGTTCCTTTAGCCGCAGCTCCTGCCCTTGCGAAAGGAAGGAAAAAAGAAGCGCCAAGATGGTTACAAACTTCATGCTTTTAGCCTTTCCAAAAGTGGGTCCAGATATTCGCGTGTGGTAGAAAGGCGTGGCACCTTATTCTGCCCGCCAAGCTTGTTGCGGTCTTTCAGCCATTGGTAAAAGAAGCCTTCGGGCGCCTGGTGAATAATGGGGAAGGCCAGCGCCATGTTGTTGTGACGCTTGGCTTCGTAGTCGCTGTTCACATTCTTTAAGGCATTGTCCATGATGTCGGCAAAAAGCTCCATGTCTTCAGGAGCTTTGGCAAACTCAATGATCCACTCGTGTGCGCCTGCTTCGCGGTTGTGCATGAATTTCGGCCCGGCGGTATAATCCGTAATTCTCGCTTTGGTTCGTTCGCAAGCCACGGCCAATGCCTTTTCGGCATTTTCAATAATCACCTCTTCGCCAAAGGCATTGATGTAGTGTTTGGTGCGTCCGCTGATCACTATTCTAAATGGATATAGCGAAGTAAAACGCACGGTATCGCCTATTCGGTATCGCCATAGGCCGGCATTGGTACTTATTACTATGGCGTAGTTCTTTCCAAGCTCCACTTCTTCCAGCGGCAGCACCCTGGGGTTGTCGCTATCAATGTCTTCAAAAGGAATAAACTCGTAAAAAATGCCGTAGTCGAGCATGAGCAACATTTCCTTGCTGTGCTTTTGGTCTTGTATGGCGAAAAAGCCCTCCGAAGCATTGTAGGTTTCCAGATAGTGCATGCCCTCTCCCGGAATCAGCCGTTGGTATTCGTCTTTATAAGGTGAAAAACTCACCCCGCCGTGGATGAAGAGCTCAAGGTTGGGCCACACTTCCAGGATGTTCTTCTTGCCTGTTTTTTCCAAAATCTTGTTGAGCAATACGAGTGTCCAGCTAGGTACGCCGGCTATGCTGGTCACATTTTCGTTGGGCGTTATTTCGCTTATGCGCTCCAGCTTTTCCTCAAAGTTTTCAATCAAGGCAGTCTTGGCATCAGGGGTGCTGAACAGGTCTACCCAAAAAGGCAGATTGTTGACCAATATGGCCGACAGATCGCCGTAGTAGCTGTTCTTGCCCATGGGGTTTATGTTGCTGCTGCCCGCCATTACCAGGCTTTTGCCCATGAATAGCTTCGTTTTCGGAAACAGGTTGCAATAGATGGAAAGCATGTCTTTTCCGGTGTTGAAATGACAACCATCCAGCGCCTCCTGCGACACAGGGATAAACTTGCTTTTGGCGTTCGTGGTGCCGGACGACTTGGCGAACCATTTTATTTCTGAAGGCCAAATGACGTTCTGCTCGCCGGCGCGCTGCCGTTCTATAAGCGGCGCCAGGCTCTCGTAGCTCTGTATGGGCACACGCTCCTTAAACTCGCTGTATGTGCGTATGTCGTTGTAGCCATATTGCTTGCCCCATTCCGTGTCGCGCGCAGTGTAAAGAAGTTTCTGCATCCACTCTTGCTGTACCTCAATGGGGTATTTTTTAAACAACTCGATTTGGTGGAGCCTTTTTTTCAAAA
>CAZBBV010000128.1:0-5796 GCA_964490025.1 uncultured Cryomorphaceae bacterium
GGTTGAAAAAATCGAACAACTGCCACACAGCGAGAAAGATGAAGAGATTGAACCAAGGGTCAATAATTCCAGATTTGAAATAGAAATGGGGCAATAAGGACGCGGTGTAAAGGCCCACCCATATCCAAGCGAAGCGCCTGCCCTTGAGCCCAAATCCAAAATTGTAGATTACCAACCGGGTGACAACGCCGCAAACAGCATTGGGGAAACGGGCGGCAAACTCGCTGACGCCGAAAAGCGACATGCTCAATGCCTGTAGCCAAATGAAGAAGGGCGGCTTTTCGTAAAATGGCTCAAAGTTGATGGTCACATTCAGCCAATCGCCGGTAACCAACATTTCACGGGCGGCTTCGGCAAAGTTTAGCTCGTCCCAATCGAACAGATGGACCGCTCCTAGAAATGGTAAGAACAACAGCGAACCGAGCAAAACGACCAAGAATCGATCAATATTCAGTGTCATGACAATCGTAAGATTGAACGGTTCAGAAAGCGGCTCTCAGGTCGAATCTTTGACCAAAAAACAAACATGACAAAAGCCCAAAAAATGCCAATGACGCTGCCAAACAACAGGTCTTCCACGAAGTGCTGAGATAGATAAATTCGGCTGTAAGCGGCCAATAGCGCAACAAAAAACAATGCTCCTTTTACCACAGGATTTTTAATCAAAAGCGAAAGTCCGAAGTAAAGGCAAAAGGCAGCGGCAGTGTGTCCGCTCGGAAAGGCAAAGCGCTCGTGCATCTCTACGCCTTCTACCAAATGAAACCCTTCCGACTCTTTGAAATAATAAAATGGCCGGAAATGATCTTCAAAAACACCACGCTTAAGAAACTGAACCACTAAGGAATTGAGTAAGGAAGCGCTTCCCAGAAAGAATGCCCAACGAAAATTGATAAACAAAAGCAGCACAGAAACCACCGCAACCGTAATCCCATCACCCAAATGTGTAACAATAGGAAAAAGGAAATCTAAAAACTCGGTGTGAAACTGATTGAGAAAAAGGTGAAGCGTAAGCTTATCAAAGGTCAAAGCCCATATCAGGGATAGGAAGGCAACAAACAGGTATGGCCCCAAAAACGCGGCATTGTTGATCAGGAGCCTTTTCATGATTCGCTAGGTTTTAAGAACCAATTACGTGCAGAAGATTGTGAATTTGACTTTCCCAAAGTCTTTTTGACTCATCCAATTCGTCCTCTTCCGCATGGTCAATGAGCAAAAGCGAAACATCAGTAGTTAACTCGTCGATCACAATCCTGAATTCGAAGTATCCATCCTCGTCGTCATCTTCCAACCATCTGTAACGTATATACACATTGGCCTTCTTGGAAATAATTTCAGCTTGCTCTTCACTATTGTCCCAAATGAAAGTCACCAGATCGCTCTTGAAATTGACATCATTGGCAAACCATTCCGAAAGTCCGCTAGGAGTAGATAAAAAAGGAAACAACATCTTGGGAGATGCTTTAACGGGAAACTCTAAGGTATACTGTATTTTTTGGCTCATAAGAAGATAATTCAGGTAAAGGCGGCCAATATATAAAAATTGAGAGTACATCAGGATTAAATGTCGTTCTACGGGCCCGTAAAAAAACATTCTACACCGCTCATTTTTGGTGTAAGTAATTATATTTGCGCCCTCAATTCGGCGAGGTAGCTCAGGTGGTTAGAGCGCAGGATTCATAACCCTGAGGTCGGGGGTTCAAATCCCCCTCTCGCTACGCCGACAAAAAAGGCTGCTCCATTTTCCGGGGCAGCCTTTTTTATTTCGCTGAAGCAAAAGACGTTATACCTTACTCAATTAAAGTCAGCTCATCCACAATGCGCTGGGCTCCTGCAAACTTATCGATCAAAAACACAATATACCTTGCGTCTACCATGATGTTTCGGCAACGGCTTTCATCAAAGTGCACGTCGCTCATGGTACCTTCCCACACACGGTCGAAGTTGATGCCAATCAGGTGACCTTCGGCATTAATTGCCGGGCTGCCGCTATTTCCGCCTGAAGTATGGTTGCTGGCCACAAAGCACACCGGAAGTTCGCCCGAGGCATTGGCGTATCGGCCATAGTCCTTCTGCTCCCACAGGTCTATAAGCTTGGCCGGTAGATCGAACTCATAATCGCCCGGCACATATTTGGCCATTACCCCATCCAGCGTGGTGTAGTAGTCAAAAGCTACCGCATCACGCGGCTCATAGCCGTGCACCTTGCCGTAGGTGACGCGCAGGGTGCTGTTGGCATCCGGATAAAAAGTGCGCTCAGGAAAAACCTCCATCAATGCGGCCATATATTCCTTGTCCAATTGATCGATCTGCTTCTGGTACTTCTGGTATTGCGGATCTATGTCACTTCGGTAAATTCCCAAACAACCATTGGCTATTTGGAAAGCGGGGTCTTTTAAAATGGCTTTTTGCCATGCCTTAATGCTCTTACCTTTCATTTTATCAAAACGGCCCTTGTCGGTGAAAATACTACTCTTAAAAATGGACTCCGTAATCTTCGAAGCATCCCAGCTGTTGAGCAATTTACTAGACTGCTCACTAAAGTTTAGCGCTGCTTGATTAGTCTTAAGGAAATCGAGATAAGCAGGTAACAATGCTGTGGTCAAATCCTTGTCCACTCGCGCATCATAATCTTTGAAATAGATTTCCATTTCCTGCAATAGCTCGGCCAATGCTTCTTCGGCTTTCACCGGATCGTCAGTAAGAATGCTCCTGAAATCGAGCGCTGCGCTTATGGCCTCCGTGTTTCGATACACCGTTTCGAGATAATAGCCACGTGCAATGGCTGAGGGCTTCCTTTTCTCGTACAAATCTGCATATCGGCTGTAGATGGTTTTGTAGCTCGCCGGATAGCGCCTATTCGGCTCCACTCTGCGCATAAACTCTTCCTCCATTTCCTGCCTAAGTTTCAACGCATTGGTTTCTTTCAGCCCAATTTCTTGGCCAATCCATTTTTTCCATGTGTTGCTCACAGAGCTTTGCTTCGAAGCATATTTTATGTTTATCTCCTCATCTGCACGCATATATCCACCCATGATGTCCAAAATCTGCTTGCGCGTTTTGATGTACAAGGGCGTTGTGTCGTAAATGATTTCTGAAATGGCCACACTGGGCAGGTAGCGCGTGGTACGACCGGGAAAGCCGTAAACCAAGGTAAAGTCGTTCTCTTGAACTCCCTTAAGCGAAATAGGCAAATGATGATATGGCTTATATGGTCGGTTGGTTTCGGCATACTGGGCAGGCATATTGTCTTCGCCGGCATAAATTCTGAAAAGTGAAAAATCGGCGTTGTGGCGCGGCCACATCCAGTTGTCGGTATCGGCGCCATACTTACCAATACTGCTGGGCGGCGCACCCACCAAACGAATGTCCCAAAAGGTTTCAGTAAGGAAAACAATGAACTGATTGCCGTTGTAAAAAGGGCGGACAAATGCCTCGTAATGGCTATCGCCTTTTTCTTCTTCTGCAACTGCTTTTATATTCTCGCGAATTTTGTTGGATAGGGCTTCACCTTCTAGGTCTTCGGTGCCAAACAATACGCGCTGTGTCACGTCGTACATCTGCTTGATGAAGATTACTTTGAGTCCGGGATTGGGCAACTCCTCTCCAAAACTTTTGGCCCAAAATCCTTTTGCTAGTAGGTTGTTCTCCACGGTGCTGTGCGACTGAATTTCGTCGTACCCGCAGTGGTGGTTGGTCATAATCAGTCCTTGATCGGAAATGACCTCCCCGGTGCAAAAGCCGCCAAAATGAACGATCGCATCCTTAATGCTGCCATTGTTTACGCTATAAATATCCTCGGCCGAAATCTTCATCCCCATTTCCTTCATCTCTGTCTCGTTCATCTGTGCCAATAGGTAGGGCAGCCACATGCCTTCGCGGGCTTGAACGGAAAATAGGGCCAGTAACAGTGCAAGCAACAAAATTCTTCTCATGATCATGGTTGTAAACTGTGATTAATAATGGCCGAATGTAAAAGAATGCCATGATTACAGCAATGAAATGAACACAAAACAAGGCCATCCTTAACTAAATATGTACAGAATTGACGAGGCTTCACCAATTCTTTTATTTTCGCCCAAATCAAAAATTCCCCCATGGAACAGAATCAGAAGGTCGTAAAAAAGGTCAGCATGGTTGATCGTTTCCTCAGTTTTGTAGAAAAAGCCGGCAACCTATTGCCCCATCCTGCCACCCTATTTGCTGGATTTGCATTGCTGGTTGTAATCCTTTCGTGGGTCGTTAGCTTGTTCGACATCTCGGTGGTGCATCCGGGAACCAAAGAATTGATTGAGCCGGTGAACCTGATCTCTAAGAAAGGTCTGGACATGATATTGAGCAAAATGGTGGTCAACTTCACCGGATTTGCCCCATTGGGCACCGTGCTGGTTTCTTTGCTGGGTATTGGTATCGCAGAAGGATCGGGACTTATAGGCACTACCCTTCGCTTGGTGGTGCTGTCGTCTCCAAAAAAGCTGCTCACCTTCGTAATTGTATTTGCCGGAGTAATGTCCAATACCGCAAGTGAAGTAGGCTATGTGCTACTTGTCCCGTTAGCGGCGGTAATTTTCCTTGCAGCAGGTAGAAATCCTTTAGGAGGGCTTGCCGCAGCATTTGCAGGCGTTTCGGGTGGATACAGTGCCAACTTGCTCCTGGGTACCATTGACCCGCTTTTGGCCGGACTCTCAGAAGAGGCCGCACGCATTGTGCAACCCGGATATCTGGTAAATCCTGCGAGCAATTACTACTTCATGTTTGCGTCTACCTTTCTCATTGCCTTTTTAGGCACCTGGACCACCGAAAAAATAGTGATGCCCCGACTGGGCGAATACACCGGCGACGAGAAGCCGCAAAGTCTGGATAAAATCAATGATCTGGAGAAAAGAGGACTGCGCTTCGCAGTTTTGGGGACTTTGCTTTTCACAGCATTCCTACTAGGCGGGCTCATCCCTGTAGATGGTTATTTGCGCGGCGTAGATGGCGCCATTCTCAAGTCGCCTTTCATGTCCGGAATTGTGGCCTTTATCTTTTTAGGTGCGGCCGTGGGGGGGATATCCTATGGCATTGGCGCCAAAACGTTTAAGAACGATTCGGATGTGATGAAGGGTATGGCCAAAAGCATGGAAACACTGGGCTCGTATATCGTGCTGGTGTTTTTCGCTGCCCAATTTGTGGCTTACTTCAATTGGACCAACCTGGGCCTTATTATGGCGGTGAAAGGCGCTGATGGCCTCAGAGCGCTTATAGATATGGTGGGAATGGAAAGTCGAATTGGGCAAACCATTTTCGTAATGGTTCCATTCATTTTAGTAGCGGCGGCCATCAACCTGATTATGGGCAGTGCCTCAGCAAAATGGGCTATTATGGCGCCGGTATTCATCCCTATGTTCATGCTATTGGGCTACAGCCCTGAGTTTACCCAACTTGCCTACCGCATAGGCGATAGAGTAACAAACATCATTTCGCCCATGATGTCCTATTTCGCGCTCATTGTGGCCTTTATGCAGCGCTATCAAAGCAATGCAGGAATTGGAACCATTGTTTCCACCATGCTGCCCTATTCGGTCATCTTTCTTTTGGGGTGGACAGTTCTGCTCATTGTTTGGATTGTCTTCCAGTTGCCCATTGGGCCGGGCTCACCGTTGGAATACATTCCCAATCGCTAAAGTGGATTGTTGAAAGCGCACGATTTCCAATTATTTCAAAAGTTATCCGTTAACTAGTGTTTCGGTAAATTTTGAATGGGAAATTATTACCACATACTGCGCGTATCTGAACAAGCTTCTACCGAGGAGATCA
>CAZBBV010000129.1:0-5775 GCA_964490025.1 uncultured Cryomorphaceae bacterium
TCCAAAACTATAAAGCTTTCGCCTGCGCCTTCAAAATTGATAATCTCCTCCTCCGAGCCACGACGCAGTAGATCGTCTACCGCCTTGGGGTCGTATTTTTTCATCACTTCCACGGAGAAGGAGTTGTAGGAAGTCCCGTCTATGGTGAGTTGTGGGTTGAAGCTCCTTACGGTTTTGTGGTCGCCGCTGGCTAGGTTGTCGAAACCCGCCTGCACAGGATGAAAATACGCGTCGCTTTCTTCAAGGCCTGAGAATTCGTCTGCGTTTTCGTCGTAGATGAGGTTGTGCGCCATCACCAAATTGGGAGTGTTCTGTATGGCAAAACGTAACAGCGAGTCGGCTTCTTCGCTTCGCCGTCCTTTGAAAATGAGGGGCAGACCGATTACCGCGGGTTCATATTTATTGAGTTCCAGAATCTGTTCGGCGATCATATCGCGGCCCAGGTGGCCCACATTTACCAGCACGATTTTATCTGAAACAATGTCCTGTTTTTCCTTCAGCTCGCTGAAGTAAAGGTCGGTGTATTGGAAGTCGCCAAAGGCTTTGGAGAAGGGGTCGAACACCTCTATGTTGATGGCAATTTTTCCGGCAACGAACATAAAGGCAAACACAAAAAGCGTGGCCAGAAGGTTGTCGCGGCGGAAAAGGACTTTTAGAAACCGTTTCAAGGGGCAAAAACTTTAAATACGACGGAATGGGTGCTGAAACTGGAAGGAGGAACGGTGCCTACATTCGGCGTGTCGCGGGTGCGAACGGTGTTGGCAAAAAGTTCTTCGAACGGGTTGTTGGCCGCGTTGCGCGTGCCTGGGGTTACGAGTGGGCGCAGGTCAATGGGCGTGTTGCTGGCAATGACCATAAACATGTCCTTTCCCGTAGGTTCTCCAATGATAAAGGGGCGAGGAAAAGTGTAGGACTCCCGAGGGTTGAGCGCCAATTCGTCGGCACTTTGCTTTTTATAGGGTAAAAACACGTTTATCGTATCCAATGGGTTGATGTGGATCACATTGAAGAAGGTCTTTTTTCGGCCGTAATTGGTTATCCGAAAAGTAAAGGTGGCGCCCACCGGAAACGAAATTTCTCCGCCTTCGTCCGTGTAGTCTTCAATGTCCAGCTCTTCATCCACCAGATATTTTCCCTCTACCTGTTTGTAGGTCACGGGAATAATTTCCAGTTGTATGTCCAAATCGGCATTGTAGTGTTTCATCTCGCGCAGGTATTTGGCCTTGGCATACATCATCACCACTTCGCTGATGTAGTCGTAGTCGCTTTGTTGGGCGGCGTTGTACAGGTTTCCGCCCACACTAGCGTCGGTGTTGGTCACTAGTTGCACTATGTTGCTGTTTCCCACGCTGGTGTTGATGAGCAGCTCAGGCGCAGCGTCCGTTGTGGTAATAATGCCTTTTTCGGCAAAACTTTTCGTCAAGCCTTCTTTTATGGTCGAATTTTCTACCTGTATGTCTACACTCACGCTCAGTTTGCCAAAGCTTTGATCGGTCACAAAATACCAAGCATTCCAGAGCTCTTCTTCGTCCATGTCCCAATCCAGGGTCACTTCGGCACGCAGCTCTTCGGCTTTGGTTATGATGCCCGTTACCAATGGTTCTTCTCCATCATCCGGCGATTTCCCAATGGGATATACCGCCACTTTGGAGCCTTCGTGCATGCCCGCCATCTTTCCGGTGTTGATCAGCACCAAGTCGGGGTACAGCACATTGATTACCGAGAAATAGGCCTTTTGCGGAACGGAATAGCCTGCGAATAGGGCCTTGTCAACGTCGCCTTCAATCTGCGGACTTTGGTTAGGCGCCTTCACGGCAAGCTCTAGTTTTATTTTATCGAATAGGGTTTTGTAGTTGGCATTGGCGGGCATGTTAAGTGCATGTTTGCTAAACGCATACGACAACGAACCCACAGGATTTCCACTCTCGTCGCGGGTTTCGCTGTTTAGTTGGTCGTGACGTGCGCCGCTCATCACCACCAGCGAGGCCATTCCCGTAGCGCCTCTTTTCTGGTCGAACATACCCCCACCACCACGGGTGTCGGGCTGTTTTTTTGCCGGTGTTGGAGTTGGAACATAAAATGTTTCAAAGGTTCCGCGATAAGTAGTGGTGCCTTCGCTGCGTGTGGCAGTGCCCGAATGGCATGCGTCAATGATGACCAACACATTTCCGTCTTCGCCCAGTTTTGCCTGCAGCTTTTCTAAATACACGCCGAAGTCGTCGTCGCGAATGTGGTTTTCGCCTTCATAAACGCCAACCATGAAGCCTTTTTGCGCATCATAGGGCACTAGGGCTTCGTCGTAGCCGTCTATTTCATCCCCGTTGTCGTCCGTTATTTGTTGGCCGTGTCCGCTGTAATGAATGACGACAATGTCCTTAGGCCCTGCCTTTTCATAAAGGCTATTTAGCGCTTTGTTGATGCCACTTTTGGTGGCTTCTTCATTCAGCAACACAGCTATGTGCTCCTCCGCAAATCCATGATGGAGCAATGCGTTTTTTACCAAAGGCACATCATTGGCCGAAGCCAACGATTTCCAGCCACCCGCTTCGGGGTAGCTGCCCACCGCTATTATTAGTGCATATTTGTTTTGCGCATCAGCCGCATAGCCCAAGCCAATGAAGATGCATAAGCAAGCTTTGATTAATCCTTTCATAGATTAAAATTTGGTTCAGGGTTTCGGTTGTGCAAAGAGGTTACAGAAGCGTGACCAAGGTAACAATCATTTTGCCACAAAAAATATGAACAGCTATTGGGCCCCGTTGGCCAGTCATTTTGAAGAAAACGCCGACCCGATAAAAGCACTCGGAATGGCGAAGTATATGAAAGACCATTTCGACTTTTATGGAGTGAGCGCACCGTTGAGAAAGGAGTTGACGCGCAGTCATCTAAAAAAACATGGATTTCCGCCGCTGGAGATGCTAGATGCCGTGATGCTAGAAGCATGGCAGCTCCCACGCGAGATGCAGTATAGCGCCATTGAAGTACTGGTGCGCATGCGCAAGAAATTAACGCCGGACCACATACCACTTTTGGAGACGCTTATTACCACCAAAAGCTGGTGGGACACCACCGACGGCATTGCCCCGAATGTGCTTGGACCCATATTACTGGAACATGATTTTCTGGCCGGCGAAAAAATAGTGGAGTGGATTGATTCCGGAAACCTTTGGCTACAGCGCAGTGCCATCTTGTATCAACTGAAATACAAACAGAAATTGAATCGCGAGCGACTCATGCTGGCCATTGATGCGCAGCTGCACAGCAAGGAGTTTTTCATTCGGAAGGCCATGGGATGGATGCTGCGGGAATATGCCAAAACCGACAAGAATTGGGTGATTGCTTTTGTTGCTTCAAGAGAAGAATTAAGTAATCTTACTAAGCGAGAAGCACTAAAACATCTATAGTCAGCTTGCCTTACAGAGTTTTTAAGTAGTTTCGGGAACATCAAAAGATAACCGCTTATGAGAAAATGGATTTTACCCCTGGTCATATTTTCCACCGCGCTACAAGCGCAGGATATGGTATTCGAAGTGCGCAACGAAACTAGAAGTTTTAGCGGAGGAGAGGCAACAGCCTTCGTGGTGGACATTCCCGACGCTACCCTTGCGGAAGCCAAAGCCGCTTTTCAAGGGAAAATGAAAGAATTTTCAAAATCGAAAGTAGAGAATGCTGACAATGAAATTGGCTATCTTCAAATAGTTGTACCGACCCTATCTCCAGCCCCAATAAATGTATTCGCCACTTTTTACGAAAAAGCGGGAGCAGTCACCTTTGTCGGCTTCTTTTATATCGACAGTGCATTTGTGGGAAACGGCAGTTCTGAAAGAACCTACAGCACAGTGCACAAGTTTGTGATGGACTATGCGCATAGCACCTACATGCTTGGGTTGGAGCACAAACTAAGCGGCGAAACATCCAGCCTTTCCGACTTGAAAAAAGAGCTGAAAAGCAACTTTAAGGAGCAAGAGAAAATTCAAAAGGAAATAATAAAAGCCAACCGAGAAATTGAGAAAAGCGGGTTGAAAATAAAGGAACTGAACACAGAGGTAGAGTTGATTACCGACGAAATTGGTAAGCGGAAAGAAGTGAGCATTTCGTCCTATTCCGATCCGGAAGAGAAGAAAAAGGCCAAAAGCGATATATCCGCATTGGAGCGGAAGCGAAGCTCATTGAATAAGGATTTGGATAGACAGCACAACAACATTAACCACGCACAGTCAAGCATACGTCAGCTGGAGATTGACTTGAAAGACAAACAACGCTTGGCGGAAATACTTTCCCTGAAAATCACGGAACAAGAGCGGCAAGTGGAAGGGGTGAAATCAAAAATGGGTGGGATGAAGAAGTAAGCGGAACAGCCATTTGGTAAGGAAAAGGAGGCACATAGCCTCCTTCTTTTTTATTTTACCTTTGGCGGCCATTTTATAACGAACTATAAGGCATAGAGTCTGTTTAAGAAGACTTTACCCAATTCTAGAAAGAACGGAATGAGCAATCCTGAGGAAATACTGAAAAGACTGGCCGACGAAGCGGCTACATACGAAGAAAGAGGCAATGCGCACGCGGCCAGTTCGGCCCAAACCCCCATGCGGGAAGACGCTTTTAAGCTGAGCAAGGAGCAGAAGATCGAAATCATTCAGGAGAATGTGCGAAACATCATGCTTACCCTTGGCCTTGATCTTAGCGACGATAGCCTGAAAGGCACGCCCTACCGGGTGGCGAAAATGTATGTGAAAGAAGTTTTTGGCGGCTTGCTGCCCGAAGAAAAGCCAAGGCTTTCCACTTTCGAAAACAAGTTTAAGTACAACGAGATGCTGGTGGAAAAAAACATCACTGTTTATTCCACTTGCGAGCATCATTTGTTGCCAATCGTTGGAAAGGCGCATGTAGCCTACATTTCCACAGGTCGGGTGATTGGTCTTTCGAAAATGAATCGCTTGGTGGACTACTACGCCCGCCGCCCGCAAGTGCAGGAGCGCATGACCATGCAAATAGTGCAAGACCTGCAGGAAGCGCTGAAAACAGAAGACGTAGCCTGCGTGATTGATGCGAAACATTTGTGTGTGAATAGCCGCGGGATTCGCGACATAGAAAGCAGCACCGTGACTTCCGAATTTGGGGGTCGGTTCAAGGAAGCAAGCGTAAAACGCGAATTCCTTGATTACATCAATATGGAATTATAACTTTCGCCCACTTTAACGAAACCATGTACTACCTCTTTACCCATACTTGCGCCAAAGGTTGTTGTTGATGAATTGAACTGTTCAGTTTTCATCCCTTTCAACAATCAATTAGCACATATAGATATGGATATCCTCACACAAAACCCGCTTACTGTTTACAACAGTTTAAGCCGAACGAAAGAAACTTTTATCCCCGTAAAATCGCCCTTTGTGGGCATGTACAAATGCGGCCCTACGGTGTATGGCGAGCCACACTTGGGCCATGCGCGCAGCGAGGTTGCCTTTGACGTTATTTTCCGCTACTTGCTGCACTTGGGCTACAAGGTGCGCTATGTTCGCAACATTACCGACGTGGGCCATCTGGAAGATGAAGTGAGCGACGCCGGCGAAGATAAAATTGCGAAGAAAGCGCGCCTCGAGCAACTGGAGCCTATGGAGATAGTGCAGAAATACACCAACGCATACCGCCAGGCCTACGAAATGCTCAACCTGCTTCCACCCAGCATTGAGCCTACAGCTTCCGGACATATACCGGAACAGATTAAGATTGTAGAGGAAATTCTCGAGAAAGGATTTGCCTACGAAGTGAATG
>CAZBBV010000130.1:0-5735 GCA_964490025.1 uncultured Cryomorphaceae bacterium
GATCAGCTAGCCAAAGGTTGGCCTCAAGACTTCCTCCAAAGGCCATTCCGGGTTTTGTGCTTTGACTATCGCCTGCGTCGTTGAAAGTGTAATCTCCCAAAGGAAGGCCTGAGTTCAAATTAACTCCAACATCAAGCCTTTGAGCTTGTCCAGAAAGGACAAGCACGAATAACAAAGTGCAAAAGAGGACTCGTTTCATAGTGTTTTCAATTTATATGGTTAGTCATGAAATAAACTTAACGCATTCTTCCATTGGCCGATAAGCCTAATCAATTGATTATCTACACAGTTATAAACAGCCTTCAAGTCTTTAGAAATCTTTCCGTAGTCATGGTATTGGCTAACTTAGGCCCATGCAATTCAACCAGGTAGCCGGACATCAGGAACTCATTAGCAGACTTAAGCAAAGTGCCCGCGAGGGGCGCGTGGCGCATGCCCAACTCTTTGCCGGAACGGAAGGCAGTGGTGCCTTGCCTTTGGCTTTGGCCTATGCCAATTTTCTGCTCTGCGAAAACCCGACTGAAGATAGTTGCGGCCACTGCCCGGCTTGTAAAAAAATGGCCAAACTGGAGCATCCGGATGTGCATTTTGCCTTTCCTGTAGTAAAAACCGAAAAAACCGGCACCAATGCTGTAAGCAAAGAGCTGATCAGTGAGTGGCGTGAATTTGTAAGTAGCCGGCCATATGGCGCTGAACTGGATTGGTACGACCTGCTGGGCGTGGACAACAAGCAAGGAAACATAAGCGTGCACGAAAGCGCGGAAATACTCAAGGCTCTGAGCCTGAAATCGTATGAAGGCGGCTACAAAATCATGCTCATTTGGCTGCCGGAAAAGATGAATACCGCTGCCGCCAACAAGCTGTTGAAAATATTGGAGGAACCTCCGCAGATGACGGTTTTCCTTTTGGTTTCGCACCAGGCGGAGAGCTTGCTGGCCACCATCCAAAGTCGCTTGCAGTGGATCTATGTGCCCAGGCTTGATGATGAAAGCGTGACGAAATACCTCATGGAGAAGCTTGGGGTAGATCAGGAAAATGCCCGATTGGTAGCTTCTCTTGCCGAAGGAAATTTGAACCGCGCCATTCAGATTGTCCAAAACAACGAGGGAATAAGCACCGGCACTGCCTTGTTTGTAGAATGGGCTCGGGCTTGCTATCGGCCAGACTACCCAAAGTTGATCAAGTGGACGGAAGAGGTGTCGCGATTGGGACGCGAACATCAAAAAGATTTTTTACGCCTCGCCATCTCCATGATGCGCGACGCACTGCTGCATCATTACGGATTAGGCGCATTGGAACGCATGGGCATCACGCAACAAACATTCGACTTGGCGAAGTTTGCGCCCTTCATTCACAGCGGGAATATTGAAAACATCATTGAGGAGTTGAGCCGCTCGCACTATGAGATAGAGCGCAATGCCAACGCGAAAATTGTTTTTCTGGATAGCTCACTGCAGTTGCACCGACTTCTGCGCGTACCTGAGCCGGTTTAAGCCTGTGCTTTTCGAAGTTCAATTACTGTAATCTCCGGCCAAATGCCAACCCTTCCCGGAAAAGCCAAAACGCCAAATCCGCGGTTTACATAAAGATTGTTGTATCCCTCCGTATAGAGCCCTGCCCATTTCGGATAGCGGTATTTCACCGGGCTCCAGCGAAAGCCGGGCACCTCAATGCCGAACTGCATGCCGTGGGTGTGGCCCGAAAGGGTCAGCTCCACCTGTGCCGGATGCTGGCGCACCTCCGCGTCGAAATGTGAGGGATCGTGGCTCATGAGCACAATGGGGTCTTTCGGCCCCAAGCCTTGCAGCGCTTTGTTCAGATCGCCGTATTGCGGGAATGGCGGCAGCCCCCAGTTTTCTACCCCGGCGATATGAATCTTACCATCTTCTTTCTGTAGCGTAACATGCTCATTGCGCAATAAACTAAATCCAAGGCGGCGGTGCACGTCCAGAAGGTTTTCAAAGTTGGCGCGCTTCTCTTCAGGAGAATTCCATTGCACGTAGTCGCCATAGTCGTGGTTGCCCAAAACGGAGAACTTTCCATACGGAGCTTTCAGTTTTTCAAATAGCTCCACCCATGGTTCCATTTCGTCCGAATGGTTGTTCACCAAATCGCCGGTAAAAAGAATAGCATCCGAAGCCTGCTCGTTGATAAGGTTAACGGCATATTCCAGCTTGTTGCGGTTGTCGAAACTACCGGAATGAAGGTCGCTGATTTGGGTAATGGTGAAGCCATCAAAGCTGTCCGGCAGGTTGTCGAAATGCAGCACTTGGCGGCGCACTCGGAAGTCGTATTTCCCGCGGGTAATACCATACAGTATGGACACAAAAGGCAGCGCCGCCAATAAAATTCCGGTTTGAGAAATAAAACTACGGCGCGAAGGAAGAAACACAACATCCTGCGCGTTGGCTTCGCTGGTGGGCAATAGGGTTAATACCGCTTTCCACAAGGCAAAGCCAATACGATATACATCCTCCACCGCCATTGTAAAGGCAACCAGCATTTTGGGCACATACAGCAGAATCATGACGCCAAAGAGGTAGGAAAAGCGCGCGCTGTTGCGCACAGAGCCGCTGGCAAAATTGTACATGGCATACACCAGCCAGGCGAAAACCAAAAAAGTTATGCCCCAATAAATCCAGGGCATGGCCTTTATGCGAAAAATGGTGCGAAAAGCCTGATAGGCATACAGATCGAGGGCAATGAGGATAAAAACGATTATCAGAAATCGGATGGCAAATGTGGTCATAGAACTTGGTTTGGTAGCGGGAATAACCCGAAAGGGAGTAAAGTGTTCAGTTATGGGTGGTATGCTTACTTTTACCCAAAGTACCTACCATGAGCCAAAGTAACGAAGATAAGCGTCTGTTTTTGCTGGACGCCTATGCTTTAATATTCCGCGCCTATTACGCCTTTATCAAAAACCCAAGGGTAAACAGCCGGGGGCAAAATACCTCGGCCATCTTCGGCTTCGCAAACACCCTTTTGGAAATCATTAGAAAGGAAAAGCCCACCCATTTGGCCGTGGTTTTCGATCCGCCCGGTGGGCCCACACAGAGGTTGGAAACCTACTCGGACTACAAAGCCAACCGCGACGCTACGCCTGAGGACATCAAGTTGAGCGTGCCTTACATCAAGCGATTGATTCATGCCTTTCGGATTCCAGTACTGGAACTCCCCGGCTACGAGGCTGATGACGTAATTGGCACCTTAGCCAAAAAAGCAGAACGCGAGGGCTACACCACCTACATGATGACGCCTGATAAGGATTTTGCACAGTTGGTGAGTCCAAACATATTTATGTACAAACCCGCGAGAAACGGTGAGAATGCAGAGATATGGGGCGTGGATGAGGTGAAAAAGAATTTCGAAATAGAGCGCGTGGAGCAGGTCATTGACTTTTTGGGCATGATGGGCGACGCGGTGGATAACATCCCCGGAATACCCGGCGTGGGCGAAAAGACCGCTAAAAAACTGATTGCCGAATTCGGATCGATTGAGAATCTATATGACAATCTGGACAAGGTGCAGGGTAAGATTGGGGAGAAGATAGCCGCCGCCAAAGACCTGGCCTATATGAGTAAAAACCTGGCCACCATCATCACAGATGCGCCCATTGAATTTGATGAAGGCGCGCTGGTGATGGAAGAACCCAATCTGGAAGAACTTACCGGCTTGTTTGAAGAGCTGGAGTTCCGAACCCTTATGTCGCGATTGAATGTGGCAGTAGTGGGATCAAATGAAGCTGCGCCAGCCCCGAGCAGCACAACAAAAGCCGCCAAGCAAGATGCCCAAATGGACCTTTTCGGAAGTCCCGAGGGAGAGGCTGAGCCACATCAAAGAACTGCGGGTCAAAACATTGAAAACACGCCACATGAATACCATTTGGTAAAGACTGAGGATGAAATAACAGCCCTTATTTCCCTATTAGAAAGCGCGGATAGTTTCTGTTTCGACACAGAAACCACACATATCGACGCGCTGTACGCTGAGTTGGTAGGCCTTGCTTTCAGCATGAAAAAGGGGGAGGGATATTACGTACCCATGCCCGCCGACAAAGATGCTTGCCGAAAACTTGCGCTGCGTTTCCAGCACGTATTGGAGGACCGGAAAAAACTGAAAATAGGCCAAAACCTCAAGTACGACCTTACGGTGCTCAAGCACTATGGCATAGCACTGAGCGATCCGCTTTTCGACACCATGCTGGCCCACTACCTGCTGCAGCCCGACATGCGGCACAACATGGACCTGCTTTCGGAGACCTACCTCAACTACAGCCCGGTGAGTATCGATACCTTGATTGGTAAGAAAGGGAAAAACCAAATCACCATGCGTGAAGTGGATGTGGCATTGGTGAAAGAGTATGCTGCCGAAGATGCGGACATTACCCTTCAGCTCCAGGAAATTTTCGCCCCTAAGCTGACGGAGAACCAAATGGATTCACTGTTCCAATCCATTGAAATGCCCCTGCTGCCGGTGCTCGCAGACATGGAGTGGGAAGGTATTCGCTTGGACACTTTCTTTTTGAAAGAATACGAAAAAGAGCTTGCCCAAGAGCTAAAGCGCGTGGAACTGGAGATTTACGAAATGGCCGGACATAAGTTCAATATTGCCTCGCCAAAGCAACTGGGCGAGATTCTATTTGAAAAAATGGGCATTGCCAGCCAATCGAAAAAGACCAAAACGGGGCAGTATTCAACTGCAGAAGACACCCTGCAAAAAATTGCGCACGAGCATCCCATGATTGAAAAAATTCTGGAATACCGCGGCACCAGCAAGCTCATCAGCACCTATGTTTCGGCTTTGCCGCTCATGGTGAATCCGAATACGGGAAGGGTGCACACCTCTTTCAATCAGGCAGTGGCAGCCACGGGCCGCCTGAGCTCGAACAACCCCAACTTGCAGAACATCCCCATTCGCACGCCGCAAGGCGAAAAAGTGCGGAAAGCCTTTGTCCCCAGGTCAGAAGAGTTTGTGCTCCTCTCCGCCGACTACAGCCAGATTGAACTTCGGCTTATCGCCTCCATGAGCGGCGACGAAAACATGATTGATGCCTTCCGACAAGGGCAAGACATACATGCCGCTACTGCTGCTCGGGTGAATGGTGTGGCCATTGACCAAGTGACGCGCGAGATGCGCAGCCACGCCAAGATGGTGAACTTCGGAATCATTTACGGTATTTCGGCGTTCGGACTGGCCGAAAGGCTCAACATCAGCCGAACGGAAGCCAAGGAACTGATAGACACTTACTTCGAAAAATACCCGGGCATAAAAACTTACATGGACAGCCAAATTCAATTCGCCAGAGACCATGGCTATGTGGCTACCATGTTTGGCCGTAGGCGCTATTTGGCCGATATCAACAGCCGGAATCAGACAGTGCGCGGGTTTGCAGAGCGAAACGCGATCAATGCCCCCATACAAGGTTCGGCGGCTGATGTGATCAAGAAGGCCATGATTTCCCTACACCATGAAATGAAAAGCAAAGGACTGAAAAGCAAAATGCTGCTACAGGTGCACGACGAATTGGTGTTCGACGCCCATCTTTCGGAAATGGAGGAATTAAAAGGACTTGTAAAGGCCAATATGGAAAATGCCGTACAGCTTGAGGTGCCTTTGGTGGTAGACATGGGCACCGGGCAAAACTGGCTGGAGGCGCACTAGTATTTCACCAACTTATGCCGGACCGTCCCTCTATCTGTAGCTATTTCGCAGAAATATACGCCGGAAGGCCA
>CAZBBV010000131.1:0-2834 GCA_964490025.1 uncultured Cryomorphaceae bacterium
ATTCGCTTTGCGGGGTGAGCTTCATATCACCCAATTTGGAAGCCAACACCTTGCTTAGCTCAAAGCGATATTCTTGATAGATGGTGGCCGCCACCGAACTGGTGTCGCACACGCCATTCCAGGCTTGCATGGTTTCGAGCCATTCTTTTTTGCAGACTTTTAGGAAGTGTTCTTTTCCTAATTCCCATTCAAGATCCTTAGCGTCTATGTGCATGGCCATTAGGTCTTCCCGCGAAATTTTCTCCTTTTCTTCCATCATTTGCCTGAGGCGCTTGCCTCTTGAGTTGGGCGAGAAACGGGTGGATAGATAGGCGGAAAGCGTATCGCTTACCTGATTCTGATTGGCGCTTCCGGTCCATCCGCGCTCGGGGTTAAATTCGTGAAGCCAGCGGTTCATTTGTACATACATTGGTAAGTCCTTGGTGCTATTTGCTTTAGTTACACCTCTGGTCGGCGCCGGATGAATGGCCGCAAAACCCGTAGTGGCAAGTCCTATATTTCCTTTAGAATCTGCTAGGATAAAGTTTTGAGGCGGATGGTTGAAATATTCCAAAGCATTAAATGCTTCTTCAATGTTTTTCGCTTTTTGCAAATAGGAGAAGGCCAGCATTTCGTGGGTGCCGGTAAGCATGCCCACCCATTGCACCGCTAGGTATTTGTCGTTCAATGAATCCATTGGACCGAATGCCGATTCGTGAAAGGTTCGGGTGATGTTACTTCCACCTTTAATGGCGAAAGATTCTTCGAAGCGCTCCAGCTCTTTCCATTCCCCGTCCATGCTGTATTGCCCTGCGGCATTCATTTCTAATTCGTAAAAGTCCACCAAATCCCATGTAGCATTGGTCATGCCCCAAGCTACATGATTGGTAAAGCCACTGATGATCCCCGGAGAGCCGATCACCGTAAACCCGGCCATTATTTCATCACCAATACGCACATTCATTTGGTACCATGTGCCGGGAAGGCGAAGCGAAAGGTGTGTGTCGTTGCACAAAAAGGCATTGCCTGTTGCGCTTTTTTTGGGGCTCACAGCCCAGTTGTTGCTGCCCAAATCCAACTCGGCATCCGTTCTTATTTGCGCATCCGAAAATTCTTCTTCAGAATAGACAACTTCAGGCACCTCCCCGCGGTCGTTGTCCACCCCGGTAATTTCCGCCAGATTGTATTTCAAATCGGGATAAATGGCCTCGGCCAATGGGTTGATATGCGGATAGTAAAAGTTGATTAGGCTATCGTTCAGGTAATTTGGCAAAGCGCTAAAGCCCAAGTCTTGCTCGTCGTAGTTCAGGGTTTTGTCCATATACCGCGTCACAAAATACATGTAGTGCGGCTGGTGTACGAAGGGCTTAAAATCGAGCAAGTAATATTCAAATGGAAGTTCTTCGGGCGATATACTATTTATATAGGCATTTATTCCTTCTGAAAAAGCAAGTAGCTTGGCATGCTCTTCCGGAAATCTGGTTTTCAAATCCTCAATTTGCACCAGTGCTTTTTGCTCGAAGCGAAACTTCCGCCACCACATATCCGATTTCAAGGCTTTTTGGCCCACCACTTCGGTAAGCGTACCATTCACCGCGCGCACCAGCATTTCCATTTGGAACATTCGGTCGCGGGCCTGGCAATAGCCCATGGCCCATGCTGCACTCAGGTCGTTTTCGGCATATATGTTCGGGATGCCCAGGCTGTCGTAGCCAATCTGGATATCACCATAATCCTGTTTGGGCAATGGCTTGCCTTCAGCGTATTCTTGATGGATGACCAGCGCCGAAGTAGGGTAGAGCAGCAGCTTGTGCAAGCGCGGCATATTTGGCAATGGGTAGAGCAAAAGCAAATAGAGAAGAGCCGTAAAAACGAGTCCGAGAACCTTTTTCATAGGGGGCTTGGTTAAACTGCTCTAAGGTAGAAATATGCCTGAATGAAAGGCAAGCGAAAAAAGTAAAATTGAAAAGAGGCTCTATTTTCCTGAATAAACGGCACCCGAAGTAGGCGTTTCGTTCAGTTCTAGTCGGCTCAGTTGCGGCACAATGGGCTTTACTTTATTCCAAATCCATTCGGCGATAATTTCACAAGTTGGATTTTCCAGACCCGGAATCTCATTTAAGTATTGGTGATCCAGCTGTTCAATTACAGGGTTTACCGCGTGCTTGATGTCGTTAAAATCCAGAATCCATCCATAAACAGGATCCAATGGCCCTTCGAAATAGAGCGTGAGCCGGTAGGTGTGTCCGTGTATTCTTTTGCACTTGTGCTCCGGCGGAACATTGGGTAGGCTATGTGCCGAGTCGAAAACGAATTTTTTAAATATTTCCATGGTTAGCTTAAGACGTTATCACATCAGGGAAAATTCTATCGCGCAATTGGCGCTCCAGCTTATCGCGATAAATGGGTTTTGAGATAAAATGCCTGATTCCGGCGCGCAGCGCTCTCGACTTGTCACTTTCAGTATTGTTGGCTAGCATGGCTACTATAGGGGTGGTAACGCCTTTGCTCCTCATGTGTTCAGTGGCTTCCACGCCGTCCATCTCGGGCATGTGCAGGTCCATCATGATAATGTCGTAGCTGTTTTTTGAGGCTATTTTGCAAGCATCTTTGCCATTGTCCACTTGATCTGCCGAGTAGCCCATTTGTCCTAAAACGGTGTAGAGCAGCAAGCGCGACACTTCGTTGTCGTCCACCACCAAAAATTTAAGCACATTGTTCTTTTGCTTCGTCATCTCTTCCATCTTTATGGCGCAAAGAAACAGTAAAAGCCGAAATTGCGCCTTAATTCCAACTGAATAAAAAGTTATGTCTTTCAGAATTTCGCTTGTGCTGCCGTTTCTGTTTCTTTTAGG
>CAZBBV010000131.1:2934-5702 GCA_964490025.1 uncultured Cryomorphaceae bacterium
GTATATCTCTACATTTGAGTAAACAAAAACACCCTTATCATGAAAAAAATTCTATCCCTGCTCATTATCTCAAGCTTTGGACTTCCTGCTGCTTTGGCTCAGGATTTTGGCGACTCAGAGGAAATGAAAAAGCAAAAAAGCTACTCCTATTCCGAAATCTATTTTGGATGGGCAAACCTTAGCAACAGCGACGGTCGCGCTACTGATGAAGGAACTCCCTTCACTACAGAATTAGAGTATTGGAACTCTACTACATGGGGCTTTGGATTTGGCCAAAACAACCAAATTGGCGAAAGCAAATTCAATGTACGCTACGGCTTGCAGTTCAACTGGCATTTCCTTCGTATGCCGGGCAACACCACGCTTATGAAAGATTCAATTGCTGGCGATCCCGCAGTTTTCTTTGTGAAGAATCCAACTTACAGCTACGAAAAATCGGCTTTCCGCATTGGGTATATCGATTTGCCGATCCTATTCGAATTCAATTCTGCAAACAGAGAAGGCAATGACGGACTTGTAATTGCCTTGGGTGGATACGGTGGTTTGCGTTTGGATGCCAACACAAAAGTGAAATACACCGACGCTTTCGGCGACGATATCAAAGACATTTCGCACAACAATTATTTATCGAACAACTTTAGATATGGTCTAATGGGTCAGGTTGGCTTTGGCGCATTCCGCTTCACCATGCGCACCGATTTGAATACCCTTTTCGATCAAGACTACCAATCGCCGGACTACAGCATTGTGGTTTGGACGGTGGGCTACGTTTTCCCGTAACAGCACCTTTTTGAAAAAGAAAAACCGCCTCCAAAAGGGCGGTTTTTTTTATTGTTCAAGAGAAATTCTACGTTTCTTAATCGGCTAATGCAATTCATGAAATAAAATCACAGAAGTACACGGCAGCTAAATCCCAAGGCTGATACTTCGCTTTCAATTTCGGCAATTGGGATGTAGGCATGCTCAATCCGTAATATTTTGTCACAATCTTCCAAATCGAAATTGATACGGGCGTCCGGCAATAATGCCAAAAGACTTTTCACAATAAGATTTGCAGCACTTTCGTCAGCCACATTGGTTTGGAATATTTCTATCTCTACCGCCATTTTTTCTCACACTTTTACCTCCTTCCATTTGCCTTTCTTAAATAGCCAGAGCGTGAATAGCCCAACAGAGGTCTCACTAAAGAACACGGCCCAAAACACGCCACTCTGTTTCCAATCGAAATGAATGGCGAGTAGGTAGCTCAAAGGAATTTGAATAATCCAAAAGAAAACGAGATTGATCTTGGTGGGTGTGGTGGTGTCGCCGGCACCATTGAAGGCCTGAACAGAAACCATCCACCAGCCGTACACAAAATAGGAGTAGGAGAGTATGCGCAGCCATTCGGCGCCAATGCGAATGACGGTCTCATCAGCTGTGAAAATGGCCATTAACTGCTTATTGAAGAAAAAGTAAATGAAGGAAACCGAGATCAAAAAGATCATATTATAAACACCCGTTTTCCACACAGCGCTTTCGGCTCTGTCGGGTTGGTTGGCGCCAAGGTTTTGCCCCACCAGTGTGGCTGCCGCATTGCTCATTCCCCAAGCCGGTAAAACGGTTAACATCATGATGCGGAGGGCAATAGTGGCGCCGGCCACCGCTTCGCTGCCTACGTCGGCCAGGATGCGCATGATGAAAATCCACGAAGCCATGGCCACAATCATTTGCCCTACGCCGCCCAATGAGGTTTTTACAATGTTGAGCATCACTGAGGCGTTCCAAACTGCTTGTTTCCATGTAGCGCGTATGTGCTTTCCGCCTTTGAAAAGCACCCATAGCTGAAAGGCCACGCCTATGCCCCGACCGATATTGGTAGCGATTGCCGCGCCTTCAATGCCCATTTCAGGGAAAGGTCCCCAGCCGAAAATTAGCATGGGGTCGAGCAGGATGTTGATACCATTGGAGAGCCACAACACGCGCATGGCTATGGCGGCATCACCGGCACCGCGAAAAACAGCATTAATCACGAATAGCAAGACAATAACGGCATTGCCGCCCAGCATCCACTGCGTGTATCGATAGCCGTGCTCTATTGCCCAGGCATCAGCACCCATTAAAGCAAGCATGTCCTTTGCGAAAAAAATACCGCCTAAGGCAAAAGGAATGGAGATGAGCACTGCCAGAATGATGGCTTGAATGGCCGAACTTCCCGCATCTTCTTTATTCTTTTCTCCAATACGTCGAGCAATAACGGCGGTAACGGCCATGGCCAAACCCATGGCTATGGAGTAGAGCAGAAACAGATAAGTTTCAGTTAAGCCCACAGTAGCAACAGCCGACGGACCTAATTTTCCTACAAAATAGATGTCGACAATGGCAAAGGCCGATTCCATCACCAGTTCCAAGATCATGGGAACGGCGAGAAGAAAAATGGCCCTGCGCAGGCCAATGGTGGTGTAATCTGCTTCTGTTCCGCGCAATGCGTCTGTTAGTGCTTGCCAATTGGCATTAGGGCTGATCAGGTAGGGTTTTCCCAGAGCCAAGCTTTCGTAAAGTTTGCTGGGTATTTTGTCCTTGATACTTGGCAATTGATGATAAGGCATAAGGATTACATCACTTTGAGCATAGGCTTCCAAAATTTCTGCATAGGGGACAGCCTGCTCAGAAATTGTCAGGGAAATAGCCTCAATTCCTTCACAGGCCTTAATGATTTTTTCTTCATATTCCGGTAAAGGACAGTGCCCTATGATGTTTAAATGAATGTTGGGAAGGCCTTGATGTAC
>CAZBBV010000132.1:0-5603 GCA_964490025.1 uncultured Cryomorphaceae bacterium
CTAAAAATTCTCCGCCAAAAAAGAGCAACACTAAACCAAGCACTAACCACAAATAGTCCATCATTCTGGATATTGATTAGGCGTTTTGCCTTGATTGTGTTCCGATACATTTTCTTCATCAACCACTGGCTTGGGCTGTGGCTTTTTTCTCGTTACCGCTCCGGCTATTTCGTTCAACTCTTCGGCAGGTTTTTCTGCTTGGCGTGTTGCCTCATGAATTTGTGACTCAGTTTCATTAATTCCCTTCTGTATTTCTCGCTTGATGTCGTCTGTGGCGTTGCGCACTTCACGAATTCCTTTACCCAATCCTCTGGCAATTTCAGGTATGCGTTTAGAGCCAAACATCATGATGGCCGCTACCAGGATCAGGAATATTTCCCCTCCACCGAAATTGAACAACAAAAAGACTGTGATAAAATTCATGTGTACAAAAGTAAAAAGCCCCCCGTTGTGGGAGGCTTTTAAAAAAGATTATTTCTTGTTATGCCAGCTCGTCTACCTTCTTCTTGGTAGTATCATACATAATAGGTGCGGCTATGAATACCGAACTGTAGGTACCTACTACCACACCCACCACTAAGGCAAACATAAATCCGCGGATGGTTTCTCCACCGAAAATGAAAATGACCATCAATACGAACAATGTTGTTAAAGAGGTATTGAGGGTACGGCTCAATGTGCTGTTCAGCGAATAGTTTATCACTTCGTCGTATGGTCTGCGTTTGTGCTCCGGCAAATACTCTCGGATTCGGTCAAAAACCACCACGGTGTCGTTCAAGGAGTACCCAATTACTGTAAGGATGGCTGCAATAAATGCCTGGTCTATCTCTAATGAGAAAGGCATAAATCCATAGAGCAATGAGAATAACGCAAGTACGATAAGCACGTCGTGGAAAACAGCAATTACCGCCCCCATGCTAAACTGCCACTTGCGGAAACGAATAAGGATGTAAAGGAAGATAACAACCAAAGAGAACAAAATTGACCAGATGGCCGAAGTACGAATATCGTCAGCAATGGTCGGATTCACCTGGAATGAACTCATCAATCCGTAAGCCTTGTCTTCTTTGTCGTTGAAGAAATCTTCACTGGAAATCTCGCTTGCAAAGAATGGAGCTACGCCACCGAAAAGTAGGCTTGCCACTTCTTCGTCTACCTCCATTCCTTTGTCCTCAATCTTGTATTTGGTGGTAATGCGCACCTGATTTGCACCTCCAAATGTTTTTACTTCCGGGCGTTGCTTTAGGCCATTCTCGTCAACAAAAACTAATTGCAGGGCATCTGCAAGTTCCGCCGTGTTCACGTCTTGGTCAAAACGAACTTGATAACTTCGACCTCCTGAGAAATCAATGCCCAAATTCAGCCCTCTGGTAAACAAGGAACCAAGACCAATGAGAATAACAACCGTTGAAATAATATAGAAGGTCTTTCTTTTGGCAATAAAAGGCACATTGGTTTTTGAAAATACTGCCTCCGTAAGCTTGGTTGAAAACTTAATGTTTCGCTTGCGATCCAACATACGCTCGTACACCAAGCGCGTGATGAATATAGCGCAGAACAAAGAGGTGAGAATACCGATAATCAAGGTAGAAGCAAAGCCGCGGATAGGGCCCGTTCCGAATGTAAATAAAATGATACCGGTAAGGAGTGTGGTAATGTTCGCGTCGATAATGGAGCTGTAGGCATTCTTGTAACCATCACTAATAGCCAGCTTCAAGCCTTTTCCTGCACGCAATTCCTCTCGTATACGTTCATAAATCAGTACGTTGGCATCCACCGCCATACCAATGGTTAACACGATACCCGCAATGCCTGGAAGTGTAAGCACGGCTTGAACTGAAGCCAACACGCCAATAACGAAGAACATGTTTACCAACAAGGCAATGTTGGACACAACACCTGCGGTGCTATAATAGAATATCATATAAAGCAGCACCACAAGTAGCGCCAACAAGAAGCTGTACAAACCGGCTTGAATGGCCTCTTTACCCAAAGATGGCCCTACCACTTCTGCTTGAATGATTCGCGCAGGAGCAGGCAGTTTACCAGCCTTAAGGATGTTTGCAAGGTCCTTAGCTTCTTTCACTGAGAAAGAACCTGAAATAGTGGAAACACCATTCTTTATCTCCTCATTAACGGTTGGAAAACTGTACACATAATCGTCTAGTACTACCGCAATGCTACGGTCAACATTTTCACGGGTCATCTTTGCCCAAATGGCAGCACCTTGGTTGCTCATACGCATGGTGATGCTCGGCTTGCCCAATTGGTCGTAGTCTTGGATGGCATCAACTATTGCGTCGCCTTGCAGTTCGGCTACATTCTCTCTGTTCGATTTGATGGCCACCAAACGAAGGAAGTTAGACCCGTCTTTTTGGTTTGGTGCTTCCCATAAGAATTTTACGTAACGCATCTCCGCGGGAAGCAGGTCGCGTATTTGCTTTCTGTTTAGGTAATCATTCACTTTCCCTGTATCGCGGATGGCTACAAAACCTACCACCGGACCTTCACCCGGAACATTCGTTTCGAAGTTGTAGTTCGGTACCAGAATTTCAAACAAAGGATTGAAGTCGCTTTCAGCAATTGCCGAAGTGTCTGTTTCTGCATCTGCTGTTTCATCCAATGTGCTGTCAGCTTCCTCAGTAGTGGTTTCTTCAGCAATTCCAATCGATTCTATGTCCAAAGGCGTTTCATCTGTCCGGCTCGTGTCGCTATCGGTTGTATCTGCATTTGGGCGCTCAATAAGGTCACGCAGGCGCTCGTTGGCGCTGTTCAAAAATGGAATTACCTGGATGTTCTCGAAAGTTTCATAGAATTCCAAGTTTGCAGTGCTTTGCAAAAGCTTCTTCACGCGCTCGGGCTCTTTCACCCCTGGAAGCTCTACTAAAATTCGTCCGGAACCTTCCAGTCTTTGGATGTTAGGCTGTGCCACACCAAACTTATCTATACGTGCGCGCAACACGGTAAAGGCGCGCTCTATAGCTCCTTCGGCCTCTTCACGGATCACTTCAATCACTTGGTCATCAGTCGATTCGAAAGTGATTTTGTCTTTTAGTTCGCGATTTCCGAAAATGTCCACATCCGCTAAACGGTAGCTGGTCCCTTGCGCTGCATTGGCCTTTTTCCATTCGTCGTAGAATAAGGTTATGTAATCGGCTTGGCTGCTTTTCTGACGCTCCGCAGCATTGGCCAACGCTTGATTGAAAACCGGATTGGTCGAATTTTTCGCAAGCGCCTTGAGGATATCTTGCACACCCACTTCGAGCATCACGTTCATCCCTCCTTTAAGGTCGAGACCCAAATTGATCTCACGACTCTTGCATTCGGAATAGGTGTATTCTCTAACCAAAATATTGAGTGCCGTTTCAGCCTTCATTGAATCGAGGTAGGAGAAGTACAGCTCCGAGTCGCCGTTGGCGTAGCTCTCTGCGTCTTTTTCCACGCCGCGAACGGCCCATGTAAAGCTTAATTGATACAAGCACACCAGTGCTAAGAGAATGGCAAAAAGCCTTATCGCTCCTTTGTTCTGCATGATTTTCGGTTTATATATACCTATAAAAAATAGGGCGCAAATATAGATTTATCCATTGATTTTACAATCAAAGAAAAAGGCCATAAACGTGCAGAAAATCACCCCATACACCAAGCCCATAATGGTATCTTTGCGTTCCTCCTATCAGAAAAAAAGAATTCGATCCATGCGCCTAAAATTCTCCTTTGTTCTCTTCTCTATCCTTTTTTCGTGGATCGCTCCGGCTCAGGACTTTGGATTTGTTGTATCAAACAACTGGCCTGTAAGCAACAACAGCAACGCCCCATTTCCCTTGGCATGGGCGGGAGGTATCAATCTCACGCATTGGTCGCATTTCGATCTAAACCTCGACGGACAAATGGACTTGGTGCTTTTTGAAAAGAACGGTAGCAGGATTATCCCCTTTCTAAATACCGGCGGAAACAACAACACCAATTACGCGTACGCTCCGCAATACATTTCCAAGTTTCCCAAGTTTACCAACTGGGGTTTCTCGAGGGATTACAATGGGGATGGAAAAATGGACCTGTTTTGCCATGTGAGCGCCGGAATTGGCGTGTACAAAAATGTATCGAACCCCACAGATGGATTTAAGTTGGAATGGATGCTCAACACACCACAACTCTTCACTTCCTACAATGGTGTGAACTACATCAACCTTTATGTGAGTGGAGCCGACATTCCTTCCATTGAAGATATAGATGGTGATGGCGATCTTGACATTATTGTTGAGGGAATACTTGGTGCCTCGCTCGAGTACCATAAAAACATGTCGCAAGAAATGTTTGGCCACAGCGACTCCATGATTTTTAACAATGTAACCCGTTGTTGGGGCCGATTCATGGAATCGTTTACCAACAACAGCGTCACTTTGGACACCTGTCTCTTTGGTTTTGCTACAGGAGGTAGCAGCAGACATGCGGGAAGTACGCTTCTTGCTATTGACTTAAACGGCGACGGACTGCGTGATTTGCTTATTGGTGATGTTACTTTCACTAATGTGGTGAAGCTAGTAAACGGCGGCACCACGCAACTGGCAGATATGATTAGTCAAGAGACCAATTTTCCCTCGAACGACGTACCTGTTGACCTGACCCTATTTCCGGGAATGTTCTATTTGGATGTGGACAAAGATGGACTTAAGGATCTGATTGTAACACCCAATTCGGACAACAACAGTGAAAACTTCCAGAGCGTATGGTTTTACAAGAACACAGGAACCGCCTCTGTTCCCAATTTCACCTTTATCAAAAACAACCTGATTCAAGACCAGATGCTCGACTTTGGCGAAGGCGCCTTTCCGGTGCTTTTCGATTACAACAACGACGGCCTGATGGACATAGTAGTGGCCAATCATGGCTATTGGCAAGACATCTCTACCTATCAGCCAAGGCTCGCATTGTTGGAAAATATTGGCACAGCCACTCAACCGGCCTTTAAGCTCATCACCCGCGACTATGCAGGACTTAGCAATTACCCGTTGCCCTATGGTTGCATTCCCACCTTTGGCGATATAGACGGCGACGGTGATAAGGACATGATCGTAGGCGACAATAATGGCAACATCCACTTGTTTACCAACACTGCCTCAGTGGGAAATCCTCCGGTCTTTGTGCTCGCTTCTCCTCTATTTCAGGGTATAAATGTAAATAGCGCAGCGGCTCCGGTATTGGTGGATATCGATCGTGACGGCGATCTTGACCTGCTGATTGGAAATTTCACCGGAAAAATAAGCTACTACCGGAACGACGCAGGCACATTTTCACTTCAAACTGATAACTTCGGTGGGGTAAATGTGAGCGGAGTGTTCACCACTTATGGCTCAAGTGTACCATATATTTACGAGCGCAATGGGGCATACGAAATGCTGGTAGGATCGCAGTTTGGATACATACACCGCTACACCAATATAGAGAACAACTTAGGCGGGACCTTTACCCTGGCCGATACCGCTTTTGGAAATGTGCTCTTTGGCCAACGCCTTGCTCCAGCCATGCACGACTTTAATGGCGACGGTTGGAGAGACCTGGTGGTGGGCAACTACGCGGGAGGACTGAACCTGTATGTAGGG
>CAZBBV010000133.1:0-5095 GCA_964490025.1 uncultured Cryomorphaceae bacterium
AGCGACTCCGATTGGGATGATTCTATTTCAACTTGTCGGCAAAAACTTTTTTGAATTTGTCCAGCTTGGGCACAATCACGTATTGGCAATACGACTCGTTGCTGTTGTTCAAGTAATAGTTCTGGTGGTAGTCTTCTGCGGGATAGAACACCTCAAAAGCGGTGATCTCGGTTACGATTGGTTTGTTGAAAGCGCCCGAAAGGTCGAGTTGCTTTTTGTAATGTTCTGCCTCTGCCCTTTGCGCGTCGTTGTGGTAAAAAATGGCGCTTCGGTATTGTGTGCCAATGTCGTTGCCTTGTCGGTTGGGCGTAGTAGGGTCGTGGGTTTGCCAAAACACTTCGAGCAGGGTAGCAAAACTTATTTCATTTGGGTTGAATTCAATTTGAATCACCTCCGCATGACCGGTGCGGCCTGTGCATACTTCCCGATATGAAGGGTTCTTTATTTGCCCTCCCGAATAGCCGCTACGCACGGCCACCACGCCGCGCAATTGCTGGAAAATGGCTTCGGTACACCAAAAACATCCGTTGCCGAAAGTGGCCAGTTCAGTTCCGCTTTGAGTGGGTAGGGTGTCGTTGCTGCTCATGGTTTGTTGGGTGGGTTGTGCATTATGGCTACATGCCACAAGCGAGTAGAGGAGGAGAGTGAAGGAAAGAATGTGTCGCATCTGCGTTTGGGTTTTCAGAAAAACGCCTTTTCTGCCGCTTTGTTCTTACTGCACGTAGCCGTGGGCTATGGCGTAGCGTATGAGCCCGGCCACGTTGTGGATGTCCAACTTGTTCATCAGGTTGGTGCGGTGGGTGTCCACTGTGCGGTGGCTGATGAATAGCTTTTCGCCAATCTCTTTGTTGCTCAGTCCTTGCGACACCAGCTTCAGGATGTCTTCTTCGCGGGCTGTGAGGGGCACCTTACGGCTGCTGGCTTCTTGCCCTTCTAGGTTGTTGCTCAGCAGGTTGTCGGCCACTTCGCTACTGAAATATTTCTGTCCGCTGTACACCTTTTTAATGGCCATACACAGCTCGTCTTCGTCGCAACTTTTTAGCAGGTAGCCGTCGGCGCCGGCTTGCATCATGGTTTTGATCATGCCTTTTTCCCCGTGCATAGTCAGGGCAATGATTTTAATATCGGGATACAATCCTTTGATGCGCTTGGTGGCCTCAATGCCATTCACCACCGGCATGTCAATGTCCATCAAGATCACATCCGGACGAATGAGCCTAAGGTGCTTGATGAGGTCTTGACCATTGCGGGCGTCGGCCAGTATTTTTACGTCTTTCGATTCTTTGAGGAGTGCTTTCAGACCGTCGATTACGAGTTGGTGGTCGTCGGTGATGATGATTTTGATGGGTTCTTTCATACAGGTATTCGCACAGTTGCTAGGGTTCCACTTCCCGGACTCGGCTGATAACTTATTTCGCCATTCACGCTATTCACGCGGCTGGTCACATTCATCAGGCCTATTCCGGATTTTTCCTTTTGGGTAAAGTTAAAGCCTTTGCCATTATCCTCCACAATGAGCACAATATGGTTTTGGCTGCGCATAAGCTGCACACTCATTTCGGTTGCTTTCGAGTGTTTCACCACATTGTTTACCAGTTCCTGAAGAATGCGATAAAGGCTCACTTCAATCCTTTCATCCATGCGGCCTTGAATGCGGTAATGCTCGAAAGTGAACTTTATAGGGCTGTGTCCCAGGGTTTTGTTCAGCATATCCTCAATGGCCGGTATCAAGCCCATTTCGCTTAGGGTGCGGGGCATCATGCGGTGCGAAAGCTCGCGCACATCCCGGGAGGCTTCGTTCACTATTTCCGAAATGCGCTCCATGTTTTCGCCATCCGGGTTGCGGCCTTCGCGCAATTGGCGTTGCAGACTTTGCCATGTCATCTTTAGCGCGGTGAGCTGCTGACCAATGCCGTCGTGCAGCTCGCTGGCAATGCGCTTTCGCTCTTCTTCTTGCGCCAGTATCGAACTTTTGAGCAGTTCTTTCTGGTAATTGAATCGCTCGGTTGAGAGCTGCCTTTCGAGTTTCTTCTGCCTTTGGAAAAACCATATTCCACCCAAAAGCATCACTAGTAAACTTAAGGTGGAAATGCCCGAGATGAGCAATCGGTTTCGGTTCAGGTTGATTTGCTTGGTGGCCAATTCCAGCTTTTGTCTTTCTTGTTCGGCATTCAACTGGTAAATCACGCGTTCCTTTTTCTCGGTTTCGTAGCGTATGCGCAGGTCTTCCAGTTGATGCAGCCTATCGAGGCTTAGCATAGAATCTTGTAGTGCCTCGTAGGTTTTGAAATGCTCCAATGCCGATTTGTAATTGCCTTTTTTCTCCTCCAGTTCCGACAATCGAAAGCTGGCTTCGGCCACTAGTTTTACAGGTTCGGTATAGCTTGTTTTTTCCAATATCGATTTATTCAAAAGACTTTCTGCCTGCGCTATCCTTCCGGTTTCTATGTACACTTTTGCCAGATTCACATAGGTCAGTCCGGCAGATTCCAGTCGTTTCGTTTTTTCATAATAGGCCAGTGAGCGATTTAGGCTTTCCTCCGCTTTTTGCCATTCTTTTTGCTTAATGTAGGTGTTGCCAATATTGGAGCACCAAATGGAAGCGTCGTACCATTCTTCTTGATCAATGAAAAGGTCTAGTGCACGGTTGTTCCAATAATGGGCGCTGTCGGGCATGTCCAGGTCGTCGTAGGCAATGCCAATGCGGCCTTGCAGCACACCGTAGTTTCTTTCTGTGTTGTTCCAATCAAACTCGTTCAAGCTTTTAAAATACCACCGCAAAGCCTCACGATAATCGCCAATGCGGTCGTAGAGATAGCCAAGCGCCGAATAGGCCTCCTTTAGGCTGGTGCTGTCGTTGTGCTTTTCGGCAATGCGGATGCTCTTGATCTGGAATTCCATGGCAGATGCGTAGTAGCCCTTTTGGGAGTAGAGCCGAACCATGTTTTGCACCGGATAAAAAGCATACGGATGGTCAATGGCATCCAGTGTTTGGAAAGATTTTTCAAACACCCTAAGGGAGGAATCAATGGATATGAGGTCTTCGATTTGAATGGCCTGAAAAAGCTGCCCGGTGCCTTCAAGCGCAGGGTTTCTGGCTTTCTTGCCATATTGTTCCCCGCGCTTAGCCATCTCAAGGCTTAGCTGGCGGTCTTCGAACATGAAAGCCTTCGATAGATTGATGTAACTGCTCGACCGGGTGCTGTCGTCTTTGTCTTTCAAAAAGTCCTCAATGCTGTCCACCGGCGACTGTGCCCTGAGCACCAAGCCGAAAAAGGTAAGAAGAAGAAAAAGGGAAAACTTCATAGCAGAGATGGTCACTTGAGGTCCAAAGATAGCGCACCCAAAGACAAGGCGTGGAGTGAAAGTTCGATTCAGTTCTATTTTGGTGTGTACACCCTAGTTCATGCTAGCGCTTAATCTCCTTTTGCCAGGAATAACGGTAGGAAATGATGGGGTAGAGCGGAGAGGCATTGTCGGGCGTGAGCATAAAAGCCGCCCCAAACTGCCATTCGTGTACTTGCTTTCGGTGGGTCTTAAAACCAAGACGCATCTGCACCGCGTGGCCAAAAGGCAATCCGGGATTTTCGTCCAGAAACTCTTCCGACCATTCAGTGAAATATGTATAGCCTAAATACACCACCCGATAGCTGCGGGTAAATCCTTTGCGCTTTACGTATTCCTGATTGCGGGTGAGGAAATAGCCCACTTGACCGCCATAGCCGGCGCCCAATCCATTGGTGCCTCCTTCCACTTGGATGGTCCAAAACTCTCGGTGGGCATATTCGAGATGCGCCCCTGCCAGGTTCATCAATCCGGTGTGCACGCCTGCCTGCACAGAGCTCCATCCGTTCACATTGGCCGTGGTGTTGCTACCACCACCTTGCGCTACGAGTAGGGAGGGAAGCAATAAGGCGAGTATGAAACCAAGCGTTTTAACGGGTCAGTTTTTTGTATTTGATTCGAGTAGGGCCATTGTCGCCGAGGCGGGCAATTTTATTCTCTTCGTAGTCGCTAAACGAGCCTTCGAAGAAATAGACCTGCGAATTGCCTTCGTAGGCCAGAATGTGCGTACACACACGGTCGAGAAACCAGCGGTCGTGTGAGATGATTACCGCACAACCGGCTAAGTTTTCCAAACCTTCTTCCAGGGCGCGTAGGGTATTTACATCCAGGTCGTTGGTAGGCTCATCCAGCAGCAGCACGTTGGCGCCTTCTTTCAGTGTCATGGCCAGGTGCAGGCGGTTTCTTTCTCCACCCGAAAGCACGTTTACCTTTTTCTGTTGGTCGCCACCGCCAAAGTTGAAGCGGCTCACATAGGCGCGGCTGTTGATGCTTTTGCCGCCCATTTCTATAATCTCGTTTCCCCCGGAAATGTTTTCCCAAACAGATTTCTCCGGATCAATGGCCGAGTGCTGCTGGTCCACATAGCTTATTTTCACCGTTTCGCCCACCTTGAACTCCCCACTATCGGGTTTTTCCTGGCCCATAATCATTCGGAAAAGGGTGGTTTTTCCCGCACCGTTTGGCCCGATTACTCCCACGATTCCCGCTGGTGGCAGGCTGAAGTTGAGGTTTTCGAATAACAATTTATCACCGAAACTCTTGGATACATTGATGGACTCAATCACATTGTTGCCCAAGCGCGGACCGGGTGGGATGTAGATCTCCAGCTTGTCCTCCTTCTGGCGATTGTCTTCGCCGAGTAGTTTTTCGTAGTTCGACAAACGGGCCTTCCCTTTGGCTTGGCGGCCTTTGGGCGACATGCGCACCCATTCCAGCTCTCGCTCAAGGGTTTTGCGGCGTTTGCTCTCTTGCTTTTCTTCTTGCTCCAGGCGCTTCGATTTCTGGTCGAGCCACGAGCTGTAGTTTCCTTTCCAAGGTATGCCCTCGCCACGGTCCAGTTCTAGGATCCATCCGGCCACATTGTCCAGGAAGTAGCGGTCGTGGGTAATGGCGATTACCGTTCCCGGATAGCGCTGTAGGTGCTGCTCCAACCAAAGCACCGACTCGGCATCCAGGTGGTTGGTGGGCTCGTCGAGGAAGAGGATGTCGGGCTGCTGTAGCAACAAGCGACAATGGGCCACGCGGCGAC
>CAZBBV010000133.1:5105-5563 GCA_964490025.1 uncultured Cryomorphaceae bacterium
GGCCCGTACCGCCAGAGCGAGCGCGACGCGCACTACGCGGCGGCGCTCGCCACCAGAAAGGTTTTTTACCGGTGTATCGCCCTCAGGAGTACGCAGGGCATCCATGGCAATGTTCAGCTTGGTGTCCAGGTCCCATGCGCCCGAGGCATCAATTTTATCTTGCAAATCGGACTGCCGCTGGATGAGCTTGTCCATCTTTTCGGGGTTCTCGTATACCTCCGGATCGCCAAATTTGTTGTTCACTTCCTCGTATTCGGCCAGCAGGTCCACAATCTCTTGCATGCCTTCCTTCACCACCTCGATCACCGTTTTACTGTCGTCCAGCTGCGGTTCTTGCTCTAGGTGACCCACGGTATATCCGGGGGAAAAGTGCACTTCGCCTTGATATGATTTTTCGGTGCCGGCAATGATGCGCATCAGGGTACTCTTTCCACTGCCATTCAGACCAATGATGCCGA
>CAZBBV010000134.1:0-2222 GCA_964490025.1 uncultured Cryomorphaceae bacterium
GAAATACCTCCCTTACGGACCGGTGAAAGATGTGATGCCATACTTGTTCCGCCGGGCGGATGAAAACACGAGCGTGGCCGGGCAAACCGGGCGCGAACTGATGTTGCTACAAGCCGAAAGAAATCGCCGGAAAAAACCTAAGGGCAGTTGCAGGATAGTTTAGCCTCCAGCCATTCCACGGAAACGATTGTGGCAGTGCTGTCGCAATTGTCGATTTCCAATTCCAGCAAATTGTCGGGATGGGAGATGATGTAGCGGGTGCAGGTATCGTTCCACTTTGTCTTCGTGTTGAAGTCCACATCACCGTTTCTTAGGGTTTCAAGAAAGGCAGTGCTGTCGCCGGCAGCGCAATTCAGGTTGCATTGGGCATTCGCGCTCCAAATCACTGTTTTTTTAGATATGTCGTAGAGCAAGCGGTCGTTGGGAAAGTAGCTGCAACTGATGCTGCGGCTGCCGAAAATGGCAAACGAAAGGGCCGTTCCCAAAGCAATGCCAATAAAATAAAGTCCGAATCGTCTTACCATGCTGAGAAAATGAGGTCAATGTTTTTGTAAGGAAGCTCAAACCATTCGCCCACACCTCGGTTGGTGAGGGTGCCATGATAGATATACAGCCCGGAGCGCACGCCCACATGCTGGCGGATCATCTGCTCCACACCGCCTTCTTCGCCCATTTGCACCAAGGTGGGTAGGAAAATGTTGCTCAATGAAAAGGAAGCAGTTCGCGACACGCGCGAGGCAATGTTGGGCACGCAGTAGTGAACAATGCCGTATTTCTTATAGGTCGGGTTTTCGTGGGTGGTCACTTCTGAGGTTTCGAAACAGCCTCCTTGGTCAATGCTCACATCCACAATTACGGACCCGGGCTTCATGCCTTGCACCATCTCTTCGGTGACTATGCATGGTGTGCGTCCTTCGGTGGCGCGAACGGCGCCAATTACCACGTCGGCGCGTTTTAGGGCTTTTTCCAGTACTTTGGGCTGCACCACCGAGGTGGCCATGCGGGTGAAAAGAATATCCTGCAACCTACGCAGTTTCGATATGCTTTTGTCAAAAATGAGCACGCTGGCGCCCAATCCCAGGGCTGCGCGGGTGGCATATTCGCCTACAGTTCCGGCACCCAGTATCACCACATTGGTGGGGTTCACACCCGAAAGGCCGCCCAACATCAGGCCTTTTCCTTCGTTCACATTGCTGAGCAATTCAGCGGCAATAAGGATGGCAGTATTGCCAGCTATTTCGCTCATGCTGCGCACCACCGGAATGTGGCCGTCTTCGTCTTCCATGTAGTCGAAAGCCAGCGCAGTAATTTTTTTCTTCATCAACAGCTCGAAGTATCGCTTGTTTTGGACCTTGAGCTGCAGTGCGGAGATGAGCGTTGTTTTGGGCTTCATCAGTTCTATCTCCGCTTCGGTGGGCGGATGCACCTTGAGTACCAAATTGCTTTCAAAAACCTCTCGCGAGTCGTAGGCAATCTTGGCGCCGGCTTCGCTGTAGTCGTTGTCGGAAAACGAAGCGTGCCCCCCGGCTCCTGTTTCCACCACCACGTTGTGGCCGTGGCTGCTTAGCACCGCCACCGCGTCGGGCGCCAGGCAAATGCGTCTTTCCTGAAATTCGGTTTCTTTGGGTATGCCTATGGTAAGCTTTGCGCTTTTGCGGCCCACTTCGAGCATTTCGGGCTGAGGCATAAGCTTCTCAGAAGAAAAGCTGATGAGTTTTTCGGCAGGTTTCATGTCATTTTCAGGTTAGTTTCAGCCGTCGCTCGTGGTTTACTACCTCGATAGTCAGCTGTTGAATATCGTTGGGTAAATATCTCGAAATATTTTCAGCCCATTCCATGAAAACATAACCCGGGTGGTCTAAATATTCCTCAAGGCCGATATCGAGGGCTTCTTCGGGCTCATCCAATCGGTAAAAATCGAAGTGGTAGATGGATTCTCCAGTGGATGAAAGGTATTCATTCACAATGGAAAAAGTAGGACTTGAAACCTCATGCGGATCGGCCCCAAGCGCTGCACACAAGGCTTTTATCAAGGTGGTTTTTCCCGCGCCCATCACACCATTAAGGGCAATGTGTTTGTGCTTGCTATTCTGCAACACGAACTGAGCCGCTGCAGGCAAATCGTCCTTTGAGTGCAGAACAAACTCCATGCTTATTTTTCTTCGAGTAGGGCCCACGGAATGATCACCTCCTCCAGCGAAATGCCTCCGTGCTGAAAGGTG
>CAZBBV010000134.1:2232-5560 GCA_964490025.1 uncultured Cryomorphaceae bacterium
GTGGTTGTAGTTGTTGGGGTAGGCGAAAAAGTCATTTTCCTTGGCGAAAATGTATGCTGTGCTCACATTGGGCGAAGGCAGTTGGATGCTCCGCGGGTTGCGCACTTCAAACACCTCTTTTGGGTTGTACGACAGGTTTTTGCCGTGCTTGTAGCGTAGGTTGGTGGTGGTGTTGCGGTCGCCCACCACCTTTAGCGGATTGGCCACATTCACCGTGCCGTGGTCGGTGGTGAAAATGATTTGAGCGCCCGTTCCTTTCAGGTTTTTCAGCATTTCGTTCAAAGGCGAATTTTTAAACCATGTGAGCGTGAGGTTGCGGAAGGCGCGGTCGTCTTCGGCCAGTTCGCGGATTACTTCCATTTCAGTTTTGGCGTGGCTCAGCATGTCGACGAAGTTGTACACGATAATGTTCAACGGATTGCCCAGCAAGTCTTTGATGTTTTTGGCCAATTTCCTTCCGTAGTCGAGCTTGATGACCTTGTTGTAAGAGAATTTGTAATCTTTTCCCAAACGCTTTAGTTGTTCGCCAAGGAAGAAATCCTCAAACTTGTTTTTGCTGCCTTCGTCGTTTTCGTCTACCCATTTGTCCGGGTATTTCTTTTCTATTTCCAGCGGCATCAGCCCGGCAAAGAAGGCATTTCGGGCATATTGGGTAGCGGTGGGCAATATGCTGAAATACATGTTTTCCTCCACCGTGCGGTAGTCGTTCTGGATTTCTTTTTCGATCACCTTCCACTGGTCGTAGCGCATATTGTCTATCATGAATAGAAACACAGGCTTGTCGGCAGTTACATTTTTTGGCAAAAAAGTTCTGAATGCGGTCTGAGAAAGCACCGGCTTATTGCTAAGGTTCGGGTCGAGCCAGTCTTGGTATTCCCTTTCTATAAATCGACAAAACAGGTTGTTGGCTTCCTCTTTTTGGCTCAGCAGGATTTCGCGAAGCCCCGTGTCTTGAAGGTCTTCAAGCTCCAGTTCCCAGAAAACGAGTTTTTTGTACATCTCTATCCAGGCCTCATAGTCGCGCACATTCATGAGCTCCATGCTTATTTTGCGAAACTCTTGTTGGTAGTTGCTGGTGGTTTTTTCGCTCACCAGTCGGTTGGTGTCCAGGTTTTTTTTGATGGACAACAAAATCTGATTCGGATTCACTGGCTTAATGAGGTAGTCGGCTATTTTAGAGCCAATGGCATCTTCCATAATGCTTTCCTCTTCGCTCTTCGTAATCATGATTACTGGCGTTAGGGGTTGAATATTTTTCAACTCTTGCAGGGTTTCCAAGCCCGATAGCCCTGGCATGTTTTCGTCCAGAAATACAAGGTCGTAGCGCTTTTCGCGCAGTTTTTCCAAGGCGTCCATGCCGTTGGTAGCTGTGTCCAGCTTAAATCCTTTTTGCTCTAAAAAAATGATGTGCGGACGGAGGTGGTCTATCTCGTCGTCTACCCACAGAATACTGATATTTTCCATATAATTGCCTTGCTCACAAAGAGCCTAAAATTAGCTATTCCATTACCCCCTTGCGGCAAAAACTTACCAACAAAAGGAAGATCCTGAACGACCCGGTTCACGGCTTTATTACAATTCCCAACGAGGAAGTGTTCGATATTATCGAGCATCCCTTCTTCCAGCGCTTGCGCAGGATTTCTCAATTGGGACTGACCTATCTCGTATATCCCGGGGCCTACCACACCCGCTTTCACCATGCGTTGGGCGCCATGCACCTCATGCAAGACGCCATTCGCATTTTGCGCTCCAAAGATGTGGAGATTACCCCTGCGGAGGAAGACGCGGTAATCAAAGCCATCTTGCTGCACGACATTGGCCACGGGCCTTTTTCGCACGCATTGGAGTCGGCCATCATTCCGGATATAGGCCACGAAAACCTATCGTTGCGCATCATGGAGCGCATGAATGAAGAACTGAACGGCAGCCTCACGCTGGCCATTGATCTTTTCGTGGGTCGCCATCCAAAACGATTTTTGCATCAGCTTATCAGCAGCCAATTGGACATGGATAGGCTGGACTACCTCCGCCGCGACAGTTTTTACACCGGAGTGAGCGAAGGCTCAGTTAACACCGACCGCTTGTTGCAAATGCTCAATGTGCACGACGACGAGCTGGTGGTAGATGCCAAAGGCATTCATTCGGTAGAGAAATTTTTGGTAGCACGCACCCTGATGTACTGGCAGGTGTATTTGCACAAAACCGTTTTGAGCGCCGAGTACTTGTTGGTGAACATACTGCGGCGCGCACGTGAACTGGCACTAAGCGGCCATGATCTTCCTGCTACGCCCGTTTTCAAAATATTTTTGGAGAATGAAATTTCCCTTCTTGATCTGAACACCAAGCCTGAGTTGTTGAACACCTTTGCCCAGCTGGACGACATAGATGTGCTGGCAGCTATAAAGATGTGGATGCACCATGAGGATAGATTGCTTCAGTATTTGAGCCGGGCGCTGGTGATGCGCGAATTGCTGCATGTGGAGATGACGCCGCAGCCACCGCTCAAGGAAAGAGTTGAAGAATTGCGTAGGCGTGCCGCGCTAGAACTTGGTTTTTCCTTGGCAGAAATCGATTACGTGGTGTTTGTAGAAAAGGTAAGCTCGTATGCCTACAGTTCGGGGCGAAGCAGTATAAAAATGCTGTACCGCGACGGACAGGTGCGCAAGGTGGAAGATGCCGCCGAAGAGCTCAATTTGAAGGCATTGAAAACCAAGACCGAACGATATGCACTATGTTATCCGAAGGACTTGGAATGGCCCGTGGTGGTATAGGTTTTTTTCTATTTTTGACGCAATGGAATTCTCTGCAAGGCAAATAGCTGATGTGCTCGAAGGCGAGATAATCGGCGATCCGAAAGCAATGGTCGATCACTTCGCGAAAATTGAAGAAGGCGACCAGAGGTCATTGTCATTTTTAGCCAACCCCAAGTATACCCCACACATCTACGAAACCGCTGCCAGCATAGTGATTGTGAACAAATCATTTGTGGCAGAGAAGGAGCTTAAGCCTACCCTGATTTTGGTGGAAGACGCCTATCAGAGCTTCACAAAACTACTGGCCTTTGCCAACGAATTTAAGACCCAAAAACTGGGCGTAGAACAACCCTCTTTCGTCGATCCAACCGCTGAAATTGGCGAGAATGTCTACATAGGCGCTTTTGCCTACGTGGGTCAGAATGTGCGCATTGGCAAGGGTGTGAAAGTATTTCCAAACACTTTCATAGGCGACAATGTGAAGATTGGCGAGGGAACGGTGATCTATGCCGGCACCCGCATTTACGCCGATTGTGAGATAGGTGCTTTCTGCACTTTGCACAGTGGCGTTATCA
>CAZBBV010000135.1:0-5555 GCA_964490025.1 uncultured Cryomorphaceae bacterium
ATCACTATATCGTTGTCGCCTGCCTTGATGCTTTGCGCAGCAATCATTATGGCTTTCATTCCTGATGAGCATACTTTATTTACTGTGGTACAAGGAACATCCTGCGACAAACCGGCATAGATAGCCGCCTGGCGTGCCGGAGCCTGGCCAATACCTGCTTGCATCACATTGCCCATAAACACTTCTTGAATGAGCGCGGCGTCTAGGTTTATTTTCGACAGCGCACCCTTAATAGCGGCTGCGCCCAGCATGGGGGCACTCACCGTAGAAAGGCTTCCCATAAAACTTCCAATGGGCGTACGAGCAGCAGAAACGATCACAACATCTTTCATATTTATAGTATTTGCTAGTTAAAATAGGGTTCAAAAATTTGGAGCCGCAAGGTACTAAAATTGCACCCTCCGCAAGGCTCGAATTCTCGAGCAAGTTTTTACATACCTTCGTCGCACACTCATGAAAAACAAAGGAATCTTCCATTTCATTCGCGACCACCATGCGCAGTTTTCGCAGGTTGTCATGTTTATCATAGCATTGGCTTCTATTGTGGCCTTTTTTCCAAGAAATGTGTCGTTCAATTTTGAGTACCATATTGGCAGACCATGGACCTATGAGACGCTGTTGGCGCCTTTCAATTTCGAAGTGTACAAACAACAAGAGGATTTAGAGCGAGAATTTGAAAAAGCCCAAAGCACAACCCCATTGTATTTTCTTTGGGATAAGGATCAGAACCAGTATGTGGTAGAAAAACTTTCGTTGGCCATACTGAGAATGCCCGAAGAGCTCACCACTTCTGAGGCCGTTTTGGCAATAGTTACCGAATCGGTACTGGGGCAACTCAAGCAAGGTGTAGTGACGGATATTTCTGAGTTTTCGGCTTACAGTCCCGAAAAATTGGTGAAAATCACTTTCCAGGACAACATGTTTAGGGAATGTACCCTTGGTGAAATAAAGGATGTAAAATCGTTGCTGGCGCAGGTAGAGCAGAATGTTAGAGGCAATTTCACCGAAGAAGAAATAGGCAATGTCTTTCAATGGATGGAAGCTTTCGTTTCGCCTACCTTAATTTTCGATTTGGAAGAGACTGAACGAAACGCACAATTGGCCAAGGCGGGCATTGATAGCATTGAGTATAGGGTTTTGGCAGATGAGGTGGTCGTGCAGCAAGGAGAGATTATTTCTCCACGTATTGCTCGAAAAATTAATGGTTTAAACACGACTATTTCGCAGCGGCAAGGACAGTTTGTGGGCTCACAATGGATGCTGGCCGGTCAGATATTGAGCGTGGGCACAGTGCTTTTGCTACTCTTTATTTTCCTAAAGGTATTGCGACCCATGGTGCTCGAAGACAATACGCAGGTGAGCTTCATCCTGCTGAATGTTGTGCTCATCTCTGTGTTGGCCTCGTGGTTGGTTCACAGGCATATCGAATACTTGTACCTGGCGCCTTTTTGTATGCTGCCATTGGTCATTCGGGCTTTCTACGACAGCCGCTTGGCCTTGTTTGTACACCTCACCGCCATCCTCATTATTGGCATTCAGGTGCCCAATCCTTTCGAGTTTGTGTTTCTCCAATTGCTGGCGGGCATCATTACTGTTTTGATGGTACAAAACATCTACCGTCGTGGCGAGCTTTTTTCCAGTGCGCTAAAAATTGTAGGCATTTATCTTTTGGCCTATGTCTCTATGACCCTTATTCAACAAGGAAGTCCGCTTAGGGTAGACACTTTTAAGATGGCCCTTCTGGCCGGTAGCGGGGTGTTGAGCTTGTTTGCCAACCCGCTCATCTATTTCTATGAAAAGACCTTCAGCCTGGTATCGGATGTTACCCTGCTGGAATATTCGGACACCAACAACCCTTTGCTTCGGCAGATGTCGGAGCGAGCGCCCGGCACCTTTCAGCATTCTCTTCAGGTAGCCAATCTTTCTGAAAGTGTGGTAAGAGAAATAGGAGGAAACGCGCTGCTTATGCGGGTAGGAGCGCTCTATCACGACATAGGAAAGATGAACCGCCCCGTGTATTTTATTGAGAACCAATCGGGTGGAGTGAACCCCCATGATGAGCTACCATTTGAAGAAAGTGCGGCCATTATCGTCAACCATGTGAAAGAGGGAATTGCCCTTGCGAAGAAAAAGGGAGTTCCGGACCGAATCATTGATTTTATCCGCACCCACCATGGCACCACCACGGTTCAATACTTCTACAAGCAGTATTTGAAAAACTACCCGGATGAAATGGTAGAGAAATCGAAATTTAGCTACCCCGGTCCGTTGCCTTATAGCAAAGAGATGGCGGTGCTGATGATGGCGGATGCCGTAGAGGCGGCCTCGCGCAGTCTGGCCACTAAGGATGCACTAACCATTGAAAAACTGGTGGACAGCATCATTGATCGCCTGTTAAGTGAGGGACAATTCAATCAGGCGCAAATAACCCTAAAGGAGATAACCACGGCACGCGCCATTTTGAAGCGCAAGTTGCTGTCCATCTATCACTTGCGAATAGAATATCCTGAATAGATAGGTAAAAAAAAAGGCCGGAGAAAACTCCAGCCTTTTCCATTAAATGCTTTTAGCATCTTCAGTTACAGTTCGCTCTCGTTATAACGGAAAGCCTCAGGCACATTGTCCGGGTTGGCCTCAATGGTCAGCAATTCTTTTAGCAGTCCATTATTCAGTCCATATACCCAACCATGAATTTTAGGCATATTGCGCTGGTGCCAAGCCTTTTGGATGATGCTTGTTTTCACCAGTTCGTGGCACTGGGTCATAACATTGCGTTCCACCATCAGGTTGGTGCGTTCCTCCGGATCGCTGATGCTGTCCACCTCATTTTTGTTGGCGTGGTATACTTCTTTGATGTTTTGCAACCACTTGTTGATTAGCCCAAAGTTGCTTTTGGTAAGCGCGGCTTTCACCCCGCCACATCCATAGTGACCACATACAATGATATGGTCTACTTTAAGCACATCCACCGCGTATTGTAGCACGCTTAGCATGTTTAAGTCGTTGTGCACCACCATGTTGGCTATGTTTCGGTGCACAAACATTTCACCGGGATCGGTTCCGGTAATTTCGTTGGCAGGCACGCGGCTATCAGAACAGCCAATCCACAAAAACTTGGGTGCCTGCTGATGCGCCAAACGACTAAAAAAATCTTTATCCTGTTCTACTTTCTCTTCGCTCCATGCTTTGTTTTGCAAGAGCAGTTTTTCATTTGGTTCCATTTTCTACAGTTTTTCTAAATGTATATCTAATCCTTCGGTATAAACTTTTATGTCTTTTTCCAGCGCAGAGGTTTTAAAATCGTTCAAGAGTTCGAGAATATCGTGGTCGATAAACTTGGCGGTGGTGGCGCTTATTAGTACAGTGCTTTTGGCAGGAATGCTGTTCAGATTTTCGATTAAGTTGGCTTTGTTCATAAAGTAAACGTCCTTCTGTAGCTTGATCATGTAGTTCCCATTGCGCTCAGTAAGCGAAATGGCCTTTTTGAAATTGGATCGAATCACAAAGAAAACGCCCACCACCAAACCAATTCCAATACCCATCAGGAGGTCGGAGAAGAGGATGGCAATCACGGTTACCGCAAAGGGAACGAACTGAGACATCCCGTTTTGGAACATCTTTTTCCAAAGGCTTGGTTTCGTAAGCTTATAGCCCACCATGAAGAGCACGGCGGCCAGTATGCTCAATGGGATAAGATTTAAGAAATCGGGAATGGCAAGCGCTAAAACCAAGAGCATGATAGCGTGCATAATGGCCGACATTTTTGTGCGTCCACCTGCGGTAACATTGGCGGAACTACGCACAATTACAGCTGTAACCGGCAAGCCACCCAGCAGTCCGGAAACCATGTTCCCGGCACCTTGCGCCCACAGTTCTCTATTTGCCGGGGTGATGCGTTTATAAGGATCTATCTTGTCTGCAGCCTCAATGCTTAAAAGGGTTTCAATACTGGCAATGAGCGCTATAGTTATAGAAACAACCCAAAAAGTAGAGCTTCCCAACATGCTGAAATCGGGCGATCCGGAAACTCGCGTTAAATCGCCAATGCTCTGCACCACCGGAAGATTGACTAAATGATTGCCTGTGAGGTGCCAAGCCGGGTAAACGCTAGCGAACAACTGATTGAGCCCCACTCCTGACATTACTGCCACCAAAGCTCCCGGTACTATGCCAAATATCCTGTGGTTTTTCAAAAATGGTTTATCGTACATAATCAGCAAGAACATACCTACGGCAGTGATGATCACCGCGCCTAAATGCATGTTTTGAATAGCGACCAGAATCTCGGTGAATGTGTTGTGCTGGTCAGCCTGCTGGAAGTTCATGTCGCCGTCCGGCACCACATCTTGTCCTAAAGCATGCGGAATCTGCTTCAAAATGAGAATGAGCCCAATGGCGGCCAGCATGCCTTTAATAACGGAGTTGGGAAAGTAGTAGCCAATCACTCCCGCACGCACCAAACCAAGGATGACCTGCATGATTCCGGCTACGAAGGTGGCGGCCAAGAGCAGCTCGAAAGAGCCTAAATCCTCAATAGCGTTGAGTACAATTACAGTTAGTCCGGCTGCGGGTCCGCTCACGCTTACATGCGAACCGCTGAGTGCGCCCACCACAATACCACCTACGATTCCTGCAATTAGGCCGGTAATTGGCTCGGCACCGGAGGCTACAGCAATGCCTAGGCAAAGTGGCAATGCCACCAAGAAGACAACTATGGATGCGGGAAAGTCCTTCTTGAGATTGGCGCCGAAATATTTTGTCATTTATGGGTTTTTTAAGGGGGATGAAAATACATTTTTTGAGAAATAGTCAAGTGTCTGAGAATCAAATTCCTTAAAAACATCAATTACTTCAGTTGTCCTAAGTGTGTTTGCCGTCCCCGGTAATTGTTGGTGCCAAATGTGGGTTTGAAAGGGTTATGAATCATCTAAAACATGACCTTTGCGCCCTGAAGAAATTGAGAAGTCATGAATAGCAGAGTACGATTAAGCGTTTTGGTCACCATTCTAGTTGCCACGGTTTTTTACCTATGGGCCATGTACAAACAAGCCCCGGTTGACAAAGCATTGATGCTCAGCCTCACCGGAGGAGTGCTTGCCGGCGGGTGGGTTTATCTTTTTTACTATTCCGGGCGGAGAAACAAAAAGGAGTTTAGGGGAATGGCAGAAGGCGCAGAAGTGAAAATGCAGGGTGCCGCGTCACATTTCCACGACGGAGAAGAGGTAGGGGGAACGCTCTTTATGATTGGCGACGAGTTGGTTTTTCAGTCGCACACCTTCAGCCTGCGAAAGCATGAAATGCGGGTTCCTCTGAATGATATTGTGGATGTGGATCTTTTTGAAAAATATGGCCACCGCGTAGGAGGATTAAAAGTAGTGTTGCAGAACGGGCAAACCATACGGTTTGGATCGCAGCATGCTGAGCGCTGGATGGAACGAATTGAAGGGCAAATACATCAAGACACAATCGCCTAAAAAAAAGAAAACCCCCGATTGCTCGAGGGTTTCTTCATGTTTTCATTTCCGTCCCGGGGCTTGGGGTCTGTCCCGCAACTC
>CAZBBV010000136.1:0-5544 GCA_964490025.1 uncultured Cryomorphaceae bacterium
AGTGCGCGCTACGGCATTGCCTGGGGCGCCATTGGTGTGGCCATGGACTGCTACGACACCGCCCTGCGCTACTCGTTGCAGCGCGTTCAGTTCGACAAGCCCATTGCCTCTTTCCAACTACAGCAAAAGAAACTGGCGGAGATGATCACCGAAATTACCAAGGCACAACTGCTCACCTTCCGCCTGGGGCAACTGAAAAACGAAGACCGCGCCACCACTGCACAAATATCTATGGCCAAGCGCAACAATGTGGACATGGCCCTGACCATTGCCCGCAATGCGCGCCAAATGCTGGGCGGCATGGGCATTACCGGCGAATACAGCATTATGCGCCACATGATGAACCTGGAAAGCGTGGTTACCTACGAAGGCACGCACGACATCCACCTGCTCATCACAGGAGCGGATGTAACGGGGATTCAGGCGTTTAAGTAAGCGCTTTGCGCTTAGCGCAAAACCATCACCTTTTCCACCGCCCTGAGCTGCTCGCCATTGTAGGCGCGGGCGTTGACCACAGCGCAATACACCCCCGTGGCCATGCTGTAGCCATCCCAACCGGGGTGTAGCTCAGGAGTACCCGTATAGCGGTGCACCACTTGGCCGAGGCTGTTGTACACCGTTACTTCCCAGTACTCTATATCGCGCCATTGCGGTTGCCAGTATTGGCTTTGAGTGGGTGCAAACCAAGTGGGCAGCCACAGCTCGGGGCAGTTGGGCTCCACGAACACCGTTACGGTGTCCCAAGTTTGGTCGAACTTAAAATCCCATTGCGAGAGTATGTAGGTAGTGGTTTGTGTAGGGCTTACTGTGAGCTGCGAGGTGTTGCCTAAGGTATCGCCTTGCATGTTGAGCCAGAAGTAGTGGTATTGCTCGCGTGCGGGGCTGCCCAGGGTGATGCTCTCTTGCTGGCCCAGGCACAGGGTGCCTCCTTTGCCCGCCTCAGCTACATGCAACTGCTTGTCCTCGCGCCATATAGCGAAGTCGTCAATGAAAATGTGGATAGATATAGTATCTGGACCTAAATAAGCTCCATTGGTTTCGGCGCGGTATATACTATCGTAGCGATTGTAACATTCGGTGAGTGGCTTGTGAATAGAATCGAGAAATAGGCTGGGAGAATTTACACTACTACCAAACATAAAGTACTGCTCACCGCCTTGTGCAACGAAAGTGCCAGAGAGTTGCACCCACTCGTCGCAACTCTGCTGAATATAAGCCCCTGAATCGTTTTCCCAATACAACGGGGGCAATAGGCTATCCAGATAAGATTGTCTATAGAACCATTGATCAGAAAATCGCAAACCAAGCTGCCAAACATTTACACCAAATCTATCACCCAATGAAACCCAAACAGAAAAGTTATAGCGCACTCCCGCCTCCAGTGGCTCGGATAGCCCTCCCTGTGCCCATTCGCGGGGGATGTAAGGCTTTTGGTCAGGAAATGGTGTGTACAAATAGGTGTATCTTGTAATCTTAAATCCCCCATAGCTCTCCCCAAAGTGCGGAAATTCGTAACCAATATCACTCAGAGGGGCGCCTAAGCCGGGGTCGGCGCAAGTGTGAAAGAGGTCTAAATCGCCGAAATAGTATTCACTATTGGTTGGAGGCCCTTGAAAAATTGGTATTTTCACAGAGCCTCTCCAAGGAGTTGCATAAAAACCGGTTTTAATGCGACTTTCAGGGCAAAATAATACTTCCTCAAAGGAGGGATTGAGCACCAGATTTTGTCCCGGTGCCCAACCCTGTGCCAACCATAGCACCAAGGCTATGTAGAGCAGCTTGTGCATTCTGTTCTTATTGTTTAATCAACTTCTGAGTTCCTAGTATGACACCGTCTAGCCTCGCTTCCAACAAATACAATCCTGGTGCAATTCCGGTCAAGTCCAATGAATAGTACTCTGAACGTATCGTTTCATGCTGTTCTAATACCAAACGACCACTCAGATCGCGCACTGTGAGATCCAGTCTTCCTTTGCACTCTGTATCAAACACCATCTGCACTTGATTGGAGGCTGGATTGGGCCACAATTCGAAGCTTTCCAATTTCGCATCAAAGGAAGGATCTTGCTTGTAGAGAATGCCGTAATCCAAATTGTCTATGTCCAGCATTACCCGTGCGCTGTAAACGGCCCTACCGGCTACATACGGGGTTTGGTGGGCCAACCAGCTTAGGCTTTGCTCTTCATCCATGTCAAAAGAGTTGTGAAAGGCGAATTTAAGTCCATACAACTCGGAGGTAGTTACATGGTTCTGGTCTAAATTATTGGTAGCCTCCATCAGGCTCAGGTAGTATTGGGCGCTGTCTAGCTCGCCATTCTCCAGCATTATGAGGTGCTGCTCCCATAGGCCATAATCGCTGTTGGCCATTTGCTGACTGAAATTGTAAAAAATAAGGCTATCGCCATAGCTAAGCAGACCTGCAAATTCACCATCCATCATATCGCGGTATATGTGCATGCGAGCTTTGTAGTCCATTTCCTCGTCGAGGTTGGTAAACTCCGTGCTGTCTTGCACCACGCGCTCGGCATAGGTGGGCTCGTCCGGTGGTAGGTCCGGAAATTCGCAGGAGGCATTGTTGGTATTCACAGGGTTGAAGCATTGTTGCTCAACATTGTAGTACGACCCCACAACAGCCGGTTGACGGAAGCGCCAACTTTCATTATTTAGTCCATTTCCACCATCCACTTGATGTATAGCAATTCCATTGGTGATGATGTTGTCCTGGGCTTGGTCTGCGGTGCGCTGGTGGGTCATCACTGTGCCTACTGTGGCACTACCGGGCTCCAAAAACACTCCTGTATGGCAGGCATTCATTGTGTTGCAGAACAGTTGTGCCTGTGCCAGGTAGCCAATGCAGTAGATGCCGTGGCCTATTTCTGCAATGTGATTGTCAAACACCTCAGCGCCTTCGCTTTCGCTCATGTAAATTCCTTTCAGGGCGGCATATTCGCCAGAGGTTAGTGGGTTGTTCTTCCACACCGTATTGCTGCTCACAGTGGCTTTTGCACAGGCTTCTAGTCTTATTCCCGCCCGAATCATTTGGCTAATGGTCTGTGTAAATTCCACCTCGTTGTTCTTTATGGTTAGACCCACCACGCCATTGTTTAGTAAGTTGGTGGCGCGTATGCCATGGTGGTAGTTGCTAATCGTGTTGTAGTCAATGTTCATAGCTGTAGGGTGTTCGAACACGTTTTGAACGAGCACTGCCGTGCTGCCGTTGGTTATACTATTGTAGCTAATGTAAGAGTTTCGGTAAGGTTCCACAAGCTTTATACCTGTTTGTTGGTCGGTCATTTCAGTGTGGCTGGTCCATAGCTCTAAATAATCGGCCAGTATGCCATAGGTATTGTTGCTAAATGTAGCCGGAACAGGGGTGTTGGGCCCTGGTATCACCTCAATAAGTGGCGGTGGAAGTGGGCGACCATATACAAGATTGGTGGCTCTTATTCCCGCCTTGTGCGGTTTGGCATTGCTGGCGCTAACGTGGTTGGTGAAACTGCAATTCAGTACTTTCAGTCCACTGTTTTCAGCAAATATGCCATATAAGCTTTGGTAAAACGAATTGCCAATGTTGGCTGACCCTCCTGAAAGATGCCCGTCTACCGCCAAGCGTCCTACCATAAATGCATGAATGCCATATTGCGCTTCCATGGAATGAAGTGGATACAGCAGTGGGACGTAGTTGCCAGGACCCGGATGTTCATTATTAAAAGATGAATTGGTGATATAGGCCGGGTATAGCGCCGGTATAGCACCATGCCAATAGTTCGACACATAAATACCCGTGTGATTCTCGTTGAAAGAGCTGCGATCCACGCTTAAAATAGCGCCTTTGTCTACCCAAAGTGCCCAGCGGGCATTGTAAAAATCTGATCGAACGGAATAGATCGAAGAAGTAATTCCTTCCGCGTAGATACGATTCCAAATTACATTTGAGCAGGCTCTCACCTCACTATCGGTAAAAAACACAGACTTGTCTTTCTTTACCCAAATCTGTGCTTCGGGGCCCATGAATATTCTGCAACTGGTGAATTGATAGCTTTCGCTCAATACCAACATGCCATTTATTTCAATAACGGCGTTAAATATTCCTCCGGCAGGCGCATTTCCGTTTTGGATTTCTGCCCAAATGTCCGTGTTGTTAAAAATATACTGGGCCGGTCCGTAGGAATAGGTAGTATCATAAACAGGCAAATCGCCTACAAGTATGGTATCGATAGTAATAATCTCGTAATTATTATTTGCGCAACAATCGAATACCTCAATATCCGTAAAGGCTGTGCAACTATCCGGTGTAGTTACCACAATTCGAACCTTGCCCGGTCCTGTTACTATCAGTTGGCTTGCCGATCCGCCGAAAGTAAAGGACACCAGATTGCCACTTATATCTACCGCATGCAGCGCCGAATTAAGTGGATAATTCCAAAGATTCGGCCACTGGAGGACGAAATGGTTGCCATTGCATAAATTTTGAATGGGAAGAAAGACATCCGGTGGAGTGGTATCTAAAATTGTGATGATTTCTGTATGAGTTGCGCTGACACCATTGGCATGCACCACAAGGGTTACTGTGTAATTGCCAGGTGCCGGATAGTGGTGTGAAGGGCTGGAATTGGTAGTACCAATCAATACCGACCCATCACCAAAATACCAGTCGAGGGTGTAATTCTGACCTACTAAGCAAGGAGAATGAAAATTAAACTGTGCGGCTTGATTAACACATCCGGAATAGTAGGTGAAATCTGCCGAAAGCTCAGTAATACTTACCGGTATTTGAAAACTTTGGCTCCCGCACATATTGGCTACATCTATTTGAATGATGTAAAATCCTGGACCTGGGTATTGATGAAACACCTGAAAAGGGTTGCTAAACTGCCCAACTGTGTAACCCCCTTGGTTGCCGTCTCCCCAATCTACTGTTACGATATCGCTTGATTGCGTTCCGGTAAAACTCACCACTCCTCCCAATGTCACCTCATTTATCCCGTTGTCGCAAAGGGTAAAATCTGCTACCGTGCTGCTTATGGTCGGAACATCCAATACGGTAATTACCGCGGGAATATATGCCTGACCGGCAGGAGGTGGTTGAATTGGATTTTGCATCAATATGGCAACATCCGTAAATCCTCCTGCTGAATAATTGATTCTTATAAATGGTTGGTAGGTTCCAAGTGAAGGATATGCAGCCGTCATTTGTGTGAAAGGGTATTGACCTGAGCCCACGGGATTCTCCGGGATTGGTAAAGGGGTAATTCCGGTACCGGGATGCAGCCAAACCGAAGCAATTGGTCCGGTGGCAATAGACAGATTCAACTCGTCGCATGGTCCTCCTGTGGCTCCTGTGTTGGTCAATGTAAAGGTTACATCATCATTTGGACATATGGTATCCGGTGCGGCCACCACGTGGCAATTAGGCGCATTTGGACTGGTTCCTCCTTGTGCGTAAGAATGAACACTACCAAGAATGAGTAAAAGAAGCGTCGAAACTAATAGTAAAACATCACGTCTAAATAGCCTTGTCTTTCTACTTCTTCCAAAGTTCTT
>CAZBBV010000137.1:0-5539 GCA_964490025.1 uncultured Cryomorphaceae bacterium
AAATGCGACTGTTGAGTTCGCCCACCCGTTTTTCAGCAAAAAACTTCATGGGCAAACGGATGAGGTGCTGGTAGGTGGCTTGCCTCAGGGCTGCCAGCATTTTCTCCGTCACATTTACGAAAATGACAATGCGGAAATAAGAAAACACTGCTTGAAGCACCAGGATGAGCAACAGAATTAACGCTACCTCATTTATCTTGGACACCAGGTCGCTGGCGGCGGAGTCCACGAGATCGCCCAGGAATTTTGGAAAAGCTAAAGAAGCTAGGCTGGTAAGCAGCAGGAAAGCCCACGCCAAATTCCAGCTTGTGTGGCTTCAGGAATTGAAAGATTCGAACGGCGTTTTTGAGGTTTTTACGCGTGAATGCCGGCTTGCGCTTTTCGCTCATTTATTCTTGTCTTGAAAATCTAGAGATTTCACACCCAGCTTTTTCAGCAGGCGCTTTGCGTTTATTTTGATCGCTTCTTTGGTGCCCGTCAAGGCTTTTTTAATCAGGCTCTCGTCAGGGCGGCTTACAAACTTCGAATCGGAGTACACGAAGTTTTCGGGAATAGCGGTGTAGTAATAGGTGTAAAACGACTTACGCGACTCGCCTTCCGGAATGTTTATTTTCGAATAGCCATGCGGAGAGCGCTCGTCGGTTTCGAAAATCACAGCGCAATTGAATGCCGGCGGATATTTCTTATGCATCACTTTCATGTCCTTCGACCACAGCTCAAGGTCGCCACCGTATTCGGGCTTCCAGTTTCGGTTCAGGTAAATTAGCAAGTTGATTCTTCTCCAAAGCCCTTGCTCAGGGTTCATGTTCACGTCAATGTGCACGTCCACAAAGCTGCCATTTGCGCCCTGATGCACGCCACTTCCCAGCGCATCTTGGGTGGTATGCAGCCCTTCAATGCCTGTTACTTGCTCCATGAACTTGTAAAACTCTTTGCTGCTGATGATTTCGCGCAGCTTCGAAAACGAAGGATGAAAACGATCGAAATGGTAGTCTTCGGCTTTGTTCTCGTTTAGGCTTTTGCGTCGCACTTTCAGGTCTTCCATTTTCGGGAAGTTTTCAAAAAGGTCGTTGGCCAACTCAACAGAAAGAAAATTTTCCAACGCCAAATGGCGGCAAGGAATAGCCGAATCAAAGTCCGATTTCAGCTTGGCTATGCCTTCTGGGGAAGTATATTGTGGGTTAATGTTTTGAAGCATTGCTATGAAAATTTACAGGTGCCCAAAGGTAAACGATAGCGACCAGTATTCAGGGCCAAATTATTTGTGCTTTTTTCTGGCCTTTCTCGAAAGGAACATCATGGCGCGGTAGAATAGGGTAGGTGATATTTTCCAAAACGGAACACTCCAGGTTTCGTATCCACCAATCATCACGTGGGTTTTACGGCGATCTATGGCGCTGATTAGTTTTGCCGCAAAGCGCATAGGGTCCATACCTTTTTCCTGCGCAGGACTGTTTTTGCCGTATTCATTGCCGTTGGCTGTGAGGCTGCGCTTAGTTACTTCTGTATTAATGAAACCCGGCGCCACAGTAAGGATGTTGACCTTGCTTCCGGCCAGTTCGAGGCGAAGACTATCGTAGTATCCCAGCACTGCGTGCTTGGAGGCTGAATAGGCCGCCAAACGTGGCGAGCCGAAATAGCCAAGTATGGAGCTGATAATGACTATTGTACCGGTGTTTCTTTCCAGCATGCTCGGCAATAGTGCTTTGGTAAGCGCCACATGTCCCCAAAGGTTTGTTTCCATCACCTTGCGTTCCACCTCTAGGCTCATTTCTATCACACTTCCCAAATGGCCAATTCCCCCATTATTGATCAGCACATCTATGTGGCCAAAAAAGGAGAGCGCCTTTCGAACCATTTCTTGGGCATGGCTAGTTTCGGTGAGGTCGAGTGGAAGAATGGCGTAGTTGTTTTGTTCAATGCCAGTAACTTCGGCCACTTTTTTCAATTCATCTGCCCGTCTGGCGGATAGGATTACCCGATCGCCGCGACGCAGATAGGATTGTGCCAAGGCAGCACCAATGCCCGAAGAAGCGCCCGTAATCCAAACAATTTTTGACATGAAAACCCGCGTTGATAATGGTTTGCAAAATAAGGGAATAGCTGAGATAAATGGAGGCGCGAAAAAGTCCTGAAAAATCTCTCAGCATAGTTTGTATCGTATGATAATACCCATATATTTGCAGCCCGTTTTTAAGGAAGAACAAGACCAAGAAAGATGAAACGTACATTTCAACCCTCGAACCGCAAGAGAAGAAATAAGCATGGCTTTCGCGAGCGCATGAGTTCGGCCAATGGCCGCAGAGTATTGGCCAGCCGTCGTGCTAAAGGCCGCAAGAAACTTAGCGTTTCAGACGAAACAAGACATAAAGGTTAATGATTGTAATTGATCAGTATAGAAAGGTGTTCCCGAAAGGCGACACCTTTTTTTTTGACCTATCCGTTGCTACGCGTTGTGCACAAGATGTGAAAAAGCATGGCCGTGCAAGGTTGTAATTCCTATGTTGTACAAATAAATTCGCAAGCCAAAGTTATACCCACAAGATGCCAAGAAATCCAGAAATAAACTCAGTACTCATCATTGGAAGCGGACCGATAGTGATTGGTCAAGCATGTGAATTCGACTACTCCGGCTCGCAAGCGGCACGTTCGCTGCGCGAAGAGGGAATAAAAGTGACCCTGATCAACAGCAATCCGGCTACCATTATGACCGACCCCAGCATGGCCGACCATGTGTACCTGTTGCCGCTTACGGTGCAGAGCATTGAGAAAATTTTAAAAGAACAGCAAATAGACGCCGTGCTGCCTACTATGGGCGGGCAGACCGCTTTGAACCTGTGTATTCAGGCCGACGAGCGCGGCATTTGGGAAAAGTACGGTGTGAAAATGATTGGCGTGGATATCGCGGCGATCGAGATTACCGAGAATAGGGAGCAGTTTCGCAACCTGATGGATAAAATTGGCGTGGGATCGGCTCCATCAGGAATTGCCCGCTCTTTCCTTGCAGGAAAATCACTGGCTCAAGAGTTTGGATTTCCGCTGTGCATCCGGCCCTCTTTTACCTTAGGGGGTAGCGGAGCTGCTTTGGTTCACAACAAAGAGGATTTTGAAGGATTGCTCACTAGAGGGCTTCAAGCTTCGCCCATACATGAAGTGATGATTGACAAGGCACTTCTGGGTTGGAAGGAATACGAGCTAGAATTGCTGCGCGATAAAAACGACAATGTGATCATTATTTGCTCCATTGAAAATATGGACCCCATGGGCATTCACACAGGCGACAGCATCACGGTGGCACCGGCCATGACCCTGAGCGACCGTACCTACCAACGCATGCGCGACATGGCCATCATGATGATGCGCAGCATAGGCAACTTTGCCGGAGGCTGTAATGTGCAGTTTGCAGTGAGTCCGGATGAGAATGAAGACATTATTGCCATTGAAATCAATCCGCGAGTGAGCCGCTCGAGTGCGCTGGCATCAAAAGCCACTGGGTATCCCATTGCGAAGATTGCGGCTAAGTTGGCCATTGGTTTCACGCTGGATGAACTGAAAAATCAGATCACCAAGACGACCACCGCCTATTTTGAACCCACGCTCGATTATGTGATTGTAAAAATTCCACGCTGGAATTTCGATAAGTTCGAAGGCTCCGACCGCGAACTTGGCCTGCAAATGAAATCCGTGGGCGAGGTGATGGGCATTGGTCGCAGTTTTCAGGAAGCCTTACACAAAGCCACACAGAGCTTAGAGATAAAGCGTAACGGACTGGGCGCCGACGGCAAAGGATATAAAGACCAGAACGTCATTCTTGATAAACTGAAGCATGCCAGTTGGGACCGAGTATTCGTGATTTATGATGCCATTCAACTGGGCATTCCGCTCAGCAAGATTCATGAAATAACACGTATTGACATGTGGTTTCTGCGTCAATACGAGGAACTTCATCATTTGGAGAAGCAAATAAGCAAATACAATATTGATAGCCTATCGCCGGAGCTGATGCTCGAAGCGAAACAGAAAGGATTTGCCGACAGGCAGATAGCACACATGCTACAGTGTTTGGAAAGTCAGGTGTACAACAAGCGCAGCGAGATGGGCATCAACCGTGTTTACAAACTGGTGGATACTTGCGCGGCGGAGTTTAAGGCCGAAACGCCTTACTACTACAGCACTTTTGAGCAAAAGCTAAGCGAGGGCGGCAACACCTTTTCGGAAAATGAAAGTGTGGTAAGCGACCGCAAAAAAGTGGTGGTGCTGGGAAGTGGGCCTAATCGAATAGGACAAGGTATTGAGTTCGATTACTGCTGCGTGCATGGTGTGCTGGCAGCGCGCGAATGCGGCTACGAAACCATCATGATCAATTGTAATCCGGAAACGGTATCCACCGATTTCGATATTTCAGACAAGCTCTACTTCGAGCCCGTTTTCTGGGAACACATCTACGACATCATCCGCCACGAAAAGCCCATTGGCGTAATTGTGCAGCTAGGCGGACAAACCGCACTGAAGTTGGCAGAAAAACTTAACCGCTATGGCATTCCCATTATCGGAACCAGCTTCGAAGCGCTCGATTTGGCCGAAGACCGCGGAAGGTTTTCTAATCTTTTGAAGGAATTGGAAATTCCATTTCCGGAGTTTGGCGTAGCCGAAAGTGCTGAGGAAGCTCTTGCGCTTACCGATAAATTGAAATTCCCACTTTTGGTGCGCCCGAGCTATGTGTTGGGTGGACAGGGGATGAAAATTGTGATCAACAAAGAAGAACTGGAGCACCACATTGTGGACATCATGCGCCACATTCCGGACAAGCGCGTGCTGCTCGATCATTATCTGGATGGCGCCATTGAGGCCGAAGCCGACGCCATTTGCGACGGAGAGAATGTGTATATCGTGGGCATCATGGAGCATATTGAGCCTTGCGGCATCCACTCCGGCGACTCGCATGCGGTGCTTCCGCCATTCAACCTTGGGCCTTTTGTGATGCAGCAGATCAAAGACCACACGGTGAAAATTGCCAAAGCCTTGCGGACAGTGGGCTTGATCAATATCCAGTACGCTATTAAGAACGACATTGTGTATGTGATAGAGGCCAATCCGCGTGCCTCGCGCACCGTGCCTTTCATTGCCAAAGCCTATAAGGAACCCTATGTGAACTACGCCACCAAGGTGATGCTCGGAGAGAAGAAACTTTCAGATTTCAATTTCAATCCGCACTTGGAGGGATACGCCATCAAGATTCCGGTTTTCTCTTTCGAGAAATTCCCGAATGTGAACAAACAACTGGGCCCTGAAATGAAATCGACCGGCGAGGCCATTCAGTTTATTGACGATTTGATGGACGATTTCTTCCTAAAAGTGTTCTCTGAGCGCAACCTGTATCTGAGCAAATAATGATTCGCATACTCATCATAGCGTTATTGGTTTATTTGGCCCTAAAGGTGCTGGGCTGGGTGATACGGGAGTTGATCCTGCCCCCACCTCCACGCCGCGAAAAGCCGAATGACGACCCACGAAAAGAAGGCGAAATAAGGATTGAAAA
>CAZBBV010000138.1:0-5536 GCA_964490025.1 uncultured Cryomorphaceae bacterium
TGATGGCAATAAGAAAAGCCATGACCAACACATATGTGGCCAAATGGCTGTAGAATGCTTTTACTTTTTTGAGGCGCTTTTGCGCGCGTTTCATGGCGTCTTTCTCTATCATGGCTTTTGGTTTTTCGGGTATTCGAAGCTACAGAAAAATTCGCTCCAACACATTGCCCACTACATAGGCCAACACGGCCGCAATGCCGCCCAGCAATACAGTTTCGAAAATGCTCTTTAGGCGCGGGGTTTCGTTCACATTCGATTTGAGCCAGCCAATGGCCACAAAGCTGATGGAGGTGAGCACAGATGCGTAAAGGAAAAGGTCTTCGCCGCGCCCGGTGAACCAGTTGTAGAGGTAGGCCAGCAAAGGAATAATGCCCATCAGGCTAAAGCTCACAAAGGTGGCTACACCCATGCCCAGCGGGCTTTTGGTGTTGGGGGTCATTTCCAACTCTTCTTTCATCATAAATTCCACCCAGCGTTCGCGGTCTTCACAAATTTTGTCCACCACTTGCTCCAGCAGCTGGCCTTCAAATCCTTTTTTCAGAAAAATGTCGCGCACCTCTTCACGCTCTTTCTGTGGCATGTGGTCCACTTCCCAATATTCCACCTGCTTGTGTTTGTCGTAGTGTTCCTGCTCGCTTTTGTGCGAAAGGAAAGCCCCCACGGACATAGAGAAGCCGTCGGCAATGAGGTTGGCAAAACCGAGAATGATGACAATACCGGTTTCGAGATGGGCGCCCGCGGCGCCCGCCACCACCGCGAAAGTAGTCACAGAGCCGTCCACGCCACCATACACAAACTCGCCTAAATATTCGTGGTACTTGCCCAGCACACCTTTGCCATGGCCATGCAGCCGCTCTTCGGTATGTGGGCCGTGCTTGCTCACACTGCCACCGCGCCTTTGATGTGCGGCCAGGGGTCGTAATTCTCCAGCGTGAAGTCTTCGAACTTGAAGCCGAAGATGTCCTTCACTTCGGGGTTGATGCGCATGGTGGGCAGGGGTCGCGGCTCGCGGCTCAGTTGCAGCGCCACTTGTTCCATGTGGTTGCTATAGATGTGGGCGTCGCCAAAGGTGTGCACAAAGTCGCCCAACGCCAGATCGCACACTTGGGCCACCATCATGGTGAGCAGGGCGTAAGACGCAATGTTGAACGGCACGCCAAGAAACACATCCGCACTACGCTGGTAAAGCTGGCAGCTGAGCTTTCCTTCGGCCACGTAGAAATGGAAAAAGGTATGGCACGGCGGTAGGGCCATATTTTCAATTTCGCCCACATTCCAGGCGCTCACCAGCAGGCGACGCGAGTCGGGATTGGTTTTTATCTGATGAATCAAGTTGCTGATTTGGTCTATTTGCCGACCGTCGGCTGTGGGCCAACTGCGCCATTGCACGCCATACACCGGACCAAGATTGCCATTCTCGTCGGCCCATTCATCCCAAATAGTCACGCCGTTTTCATGCAGGTAGCGCACATTGCCTTCGCCTTTCAAGAACCAAAGCAACTCGTGGATAATGGAACGCAGGTGCACTTTTTTGGTGGTCACCAGCGGAAAACCCTTGCTAAGATCGAAGCGCATCTGGTAGCCAAACACACTGGTGGTACCCGTTCCGGTGCGGTCTTCTTTTTTAACACCGTGGTCTAATATGTGCTTAATGAGGTCGTGGTATTGCTTCATGGCGGCTGTAAAATGATGCCTTAAAAATAGCCCTAGCCACGGCAGCTTTTGCACGTACGCGGGTGCATTTTTCAAAAGTTTTTCAACCTCTATTCTTCATTCAAGGCTCTGATCCTTACGCCGCGCTACCTTCCAGCGGCTTTATGTTGTTTATCTCGCTTTCTTTCTCTATTCGCTCTTCTTCGAGATCGTAATCGTCCTGTAGCCCCAACCAAAACTTAGCGCTGGTGCCAAAATATTTAGAAAAACGCAATGCCGTGTCGGCAGTTATTCGGCGATTCCCTTTGAGGATCTCTGAAAGGCGTGTTTGCGGAATAAAGGTTTCCTTGGCCAAACGATAGGCAGACACTTCCAATGGAATTAGAAATTCTTCTAAGAGAATCTCTCCGGGGTGTATGTTTCTTAGTTTTTCCATGAGATTGGCTTCAAATGTACTTATAAGCTCTTTGTGGACAAGTTTTGGTAAGGTTTACACTTTAAGGTCTTTCTACCAATATCTTTGATCCCCAATGAAAAAGTCTAAAACTCGGATTGTCTATATCAAATCAAAAGCACTTGCACTTTTTTGCTTTTTGGTTTTTCTCTTCCCTGCTGAAAATGCCTCGGCCCAAGACAGCCTGTGGATGAAAGTATCCGTATCGCAGCAAAAACTATTCTTAATGAATAAGCTCGACACCCTACGCAATTACGAGATTTCTACCTCGAAATATGGACTGGGCTCAGAAAGTGGCAGTCACAAGACGCCGCTGGGACTGCACCGCGTGGTGGAAAAATATGGTGATGGCGCTCCTGAGGGTACCATTTTCAAATCTAGAATTAACACGGGTAGAATAGCAGAGATTGAAATGCGTCCACAGACCACCGAGCTCGATTATGTGACCACCCGCATACTTTGGTTGGACGGCATGGAGCCCGGCAAAAACAAAGGCGGGAACGTGGACTCATACCACCGATACATTTACATACACGGCACGCACGAAGAAGGACTTATAGGTAGGCCGGCTTCGAAAGGCTGCATACGCATGCGCAACAAGGAGGTGATTGAACTGTACAAGCAGGTGCCTATTGGCACCACCATCAGAATCGATCGAGAATAGGTCGGCCTTTCCAGCGCATATTGAAGGCCTGGCTCATAGGCCCCAAAACCGTGAACGCCAGCGGATACCAAAGTGTTAGCCCCAAAAAAGCAGGAACATCTCGCCACGAGCCTTTGCGGTTCATGCCTGCCGAAGCGTAGGCATCTGCCAACACTTTGAGCAGCATTACCGGCCAATAAGAAGGTGCCAAAAAGGGAATGAGCACAAACGCCAGATTGCCGAAATAGATAATAGAGGTGAGAAACACGGAAGCACGGGTTTGATAAGTGCCGCACTTGCCACCCCAGCGCAGGCGTTGCAGCCACCACTGCACTATGTTTTGCGGCATTTCGATAGACACATAGCCGTTGTCGCCCCAAATGGCGGTCACTTTTTTACCATGGTCGTAGGCCCATTGAATGAGGAAAAGGTCGTCACTTCCCGGATAGGCTTCGCCAATACCGGCTTCAGCAAACTCCAGATAGCTATCGCGGCGCACAGCCATGTGGGCACCATTGGCCCACACCGGAACACCCGAAAGCGCCATGGTGCGCGACACATACATGATGCTGCGCCACTCAAAGCCCACCATTCGTTCGAAAAAATTCTTTGCCGGTAGCTTGCGTACCTCGCCCAGCCAAATGTCGGCATCCGTAGATTGTAGCTTGGCGGTCCATTCGTCGAGCCAGCATTCGGAAGGCTCCACGTCGGCATCAATGAAAAGCAACACTTCGCCACCGGCCATCCGTGCGGCCTTGTGCAGTGCGGCGCGCTTTCCTTCTTCTCCTTTCTCCAAATCAATTATGCGCACGGCGCTATGAACGGCATTGGCCCCGAGCCATTCACGAGAGCCGTCGGTGGAATGGTCATTCACAAAAATGAGCTCCGCCGAAGTGCAACATAGCTGCATCTCCAATGCGTGATAGAGGTATGGAATGAGCGCCATCTCGTCCTTCACGGGAACAATGATGGAGATGGACGGAGGCACGGCCTTGGGTTCCGCACTTGGTGTTCCGCCATTGGCACGGTCCATACCCATAATAAACAAGGCATAGACCACCACCACGGAAACTAGAATAAGACTAATAAGCATGCGGAAACAACAACGAAAATGGGGTTTAGGTTTTTGTAGGGTCGAAGATTGCCCGTCGAAGATAAATAGGATATTTGAGCGAAGAAGGAAAAAAGCAAATGGCCGCGACGGAACAGAGAGAAAGAATCATTTTGGGCATTGATCCGGGCACGGTGATTATGGGCTATGGTCTCATTGTGGTGCGGGGAAAAAAGATGCAGATGATGACCCACGGCGTGCTGATGTTGCACAAATACGACTACCACAGCCTGCGTCTCAAAAAGATTTTCGAGCGGGTGCTTGCACTTATCGACGAGTTTCATCCGGACGAGATGGCGCTGGAAGCTCCATTTTTTGGAAAAAATGTGCAAAGCATGCTCAAGCTGGGACGTGCGCAAGGGGTGGCTATGGCCGCAGGCTTGTATCGCGAGGTGGCCATCACCGAATATTCGCCGAGAAAAATAAAGCAGAGCATCACAGGGCGCGGCGCGGCCAGCAAGGAACAGGTGGCCGGTATGCTTGTGCATCTTTTAGAAATGAAAGAAGCGCCCGAAAAACTGGATGCCTCGGATGCGCTGGCAGCAGCCGTGTGTCATGCCATGCAGAATATTGGCAGTGCCGGAGCGAAAAACTACTCGGGGTGGGGCGATTTTTTGAAAAACAACCCGGAACGGAAGGGTTAAAGGGAAATTTTCGAACGAATCTTTTCGGCTATTTCAGCCATCTCATCAGCCGGTACGGTGATTTTTGGCTGAGTGAAGTTGATATCGCCCACGCGGTTGAGCGGCACCAGGTGGATGTGGCAATGCGGCACTTCAAGGCCGATAACCGCCACGCCAATGCGCCTGCAGGGAATCACTGCCTCCACGCCTTTAGAAACCTTTTTGACAAAAAGCCATAAATCGCGGTAGAGCTCATCTTCCACAGAGAAGAGATAATCCACTTCCTGTTTTGGAATAACCAAAGTGTGGCCTTTTACCAAAGGGAAAACATCCAAAAAGGCCAGAAAACGGTCGTCCTCAGCTACTTTATAAGCCGGAATTTCACCCGCGACTATTTTGGAAAATATGCTTGCCATTATCTGGAAATTTCCATGATTTCAAACTTCATGATGCCCGCCGGAACTTCCACCTCTGCTATTTCTCCAACCGATTTTCCAAGAATTCCCTTTCCGATAGGGCTATTGATAGAAATCTTACCGGCTTTCAGATCGGCTTCTTGCTCGGCCACTAAGGTATAGGTCATTTCCATTCCGTTCGCCACATTCTTTATTCTCACCTTGGTCAAGATCAATACTTTCGAGGTGTCCATTTGTGTTTCGTCCACCAAGCGGGCATGGGCTAGGGTATCCTTTAGCTTGGCAATTTTCATTTCCAACATGCCTTGTGCTTCTTTTGCTGCGTCGTACTCGGCATTTTCCGACAGGTCGCCCTTATCGCGCGCTTCGGCGATTTGCTCTGTAATCTTGGGCCGCTCTACCCTTTCCATTTGGTCCAATTCTTCTTTTAGCCTTTTTAGGCCTTCCTGTGTGTAGTATGAAACATTCGACATAGCGCTTCTCTTTGATGGTTATCATAAAAAAGAGAAGACCGACTTTTAAGAATCGGTCCTCTCGGTGGCCAAAGGTAAAAAAATTAGCTAAGCCCTGTCCATCAGTGCATTCTAGAACGTATCCAGGTCAATAGGCCTCATGGCGCCGAACCATTTCACAAAC
>CAZBBV010000139.1:0-5503 GCA_964490025.1 uncultured Cryomorphaceae bacterium
ATCATTATAGAAGCTACGCTTTTTAGCCTGCATCACAAATACATAGGCAAAAGAATAAGCGCTGCGGAGTTGGACGACACTGTGAACCGCGAGGCAGGAAAAGTATTCGGTAAAGCCGCCTTCGGTATTCTCATTATTCTAGTCGTGTTTCTGCCCATCTTGGCGCTTTCGGGCATTGAAGGAAAAATGTTCCGACCCATGGCCCAAACAGTGAGCTTCGCCTTACTCGGCGCGCTCATACTCTCGCTCACCTACGTCCCCGTGATGACCAGCTTGTTCCTGGGGAAAAACGTGAAACCCGAATGGAAACTGACCGAAATCATCATGAGAAGGTTCAAGCAATCTTACCTGCCCATTCTTTCCTTTTCATTGAAGTATCCCAGAAGAATCACTTTCGTTTCAGCACTCATTCTCGTGATCAGCTTGGGTGTGTTTAGTCGCATGGGCTCAGAGTTTTTGCCCAGTTTGGAAGAAGGTGATCTGGCCATGCAAATGACCATTCGGCCGGGAAGTTCGCTTTCAGAAAGTGTGGCCTTGGCCTCCAAAGCCGAAAAGGTGCTTAAAGACAATTTCCCGGAAGTGGAGCATGTGATCAGCAAGATAGGTACGGCCGAAATACCTACCGATCCCATGGCCATTGAAGATGCAGACATCATGATCATTTTGAAAGAAAAAGACGAATGGACCAGCGCCGAAAATCGCGAAGAACTTGTGGAGTTGATGAAAGAAGAATTGGAAGTGGTGTTGGGTGCTTCTTTTGAATTTACACAACCCATTCAATTGCGCTTCAACGAGTTGCTAAGCGGAGCCAAATCGGATATCGCTGTGCAAATATTTGGCGACGACCACAACGAGCTTTTCCTACAGGCCAGAAAAGTAGAGAACCTGGTGAAAAACATAGAAGGCGTGGGCGACATAAAAGTGGAGCAAACCGAAGGACTCCCGCAGATGATTGTGCGGATGGATCGCGAGCAAATGAGCAGATATGGTGTGAGTGTGGAGCAAGTGAATACTGCCATTCGCGGCGCTTTTGCCGGCGAAGTGGTGGGCACCGCTTTCGACAATGAGAAGCGATTTGATGTGGTGGTGCGCATGGGCAATGAATACCGAACGCCCGAATTGCTCGAAATGATGAAGGTAGAAAATGCCTATGGCAAACACATTCCGTTGGTGCAACTCATCAATGTTTCGCATGAACTGGGGCCCATGCAGATTTCGAGAGAAAACACACGAAGAAGAATAAACATAGGCATCAATGTGCGAAACCGAGATATGGGCAGTTTGGTAAACGAAATCCGAACAACATTGAGCAAAGAACTTCGACTTCCTGCGGGTTACAACTTCGAAATAGCGGGGCAATACGAGAACTACCAAAACGCCACGAAGCGCCTGAAGGTGGCCGTTCCCATTGCCTTGGCGCTCATTCTGGTTCTCTTGTTTTTTGCTTTCAACTCGTTCAAATATGCCTTGCTCATTTTCACTGCCGTACCCCTCAGCGCGGTAGGGGGCATTTTTGCACTTTATATCCGCGATATGCCATTCAGTATTTCGGCAGGCGTTGGCTTTATTGCCTTGTTTGGTGTGGCCGTGCTCAATGGCATTGTGCTCATCAGCCACATCACCGAACTGCAAAAAGAGATGAAAGCAACGCTCAAAGACATTGTGTTTCAAGCCGCGCAAGACCGCTTGCGACCGGTGCTCATCACCGCCTCGGTGGCCATCATGGGTTTCATCCCTATGGCCTTGTCGCATGGCGCAGGTGCCGAGGTGCAGAAGCCATTGGCCTCAGTGGTTATTGGTGGTTTGATCAGTGCCACTTTCCTCACCATGGTGGTGCTGCCTGCCCTGTTCGTCATTTTTGAGAAAAAGAGGATGAATCTCAACACTTCCGCATTGGTGGTAATGGGAATACTGATGAGCAGTGCATCCTTTGCGCAAGAAGCCCTCTCGCTCGAAAAGAGTACGCAACTGATGCTGGCCAACAATCCGGAATGGCTCAATGCCGCCATAGACCTTGAGCAAGCCCGCGCGGCCAAAGGCCAAACACTGGCCTTCGAACCGCTGGACCTCAGCTACACCCGCGGACAAATAGACAACCTCGACAAAGACGATTACAACTTCTCCATTTCGCAAGATTTCGGTTCGCTGCTGGCCCATGTGCGCCGCAACCAGGAGTTCAAATCGCTGGAGGCCTACATGCAATCCATGATGGAGCTGAAGGAAAGGGAACTGCGCTACGAACTGAAGATGAAATACCAGCGTTGGGTGTATGCCTACCAACGGCTCCAACTGGCGCGCAGTGAGTTTCAGCGTTTCGAAGAATTGGGCCGTGTGTTGGACGATCAACTTCAGGCCGGACTTATTAGTTCGCTGGAATGGAACCGAAACAGAAGCCAGTTGCACCAATTTAGCGCCGCACTACTGCGGGAAGAAAATAGTTTCCGCGAGGCCACAAGGCAAATGAACGACATGATTTTATATGCGAATCCTGACATCATTCCTGCAGAATCCGCGCTCGTTCCGGTGCTTCTCACCCCCGACTCTGCCTTGGCTGGCATACTCACACTACCTTCAGCCTACAAGGTGGAATGGAAAGAGGCGCGCGCCCAAACCATTTCGGCGGAAATTTTTCCTTCCGTGAATGCCGGCTATTTCAATCAGGAAATAGGCAGCGAACGCGGACTTCAAGGATTTTCGGTAGGTGTACGCATTCCGCTTTGGTTTTTACCCCAACAGTCGCTGGCCAAACAAGAGCGACTGGAAGCACAAAAATTCCAAAACGAATACACGGCATTGCAAAGCCGATTTCAGAATGCCCTCGTGCAGCACTGGCGAAACTACGACGCCTATCGCGAGCGCTGGCAAGGCCTGCTGGGCGAAGCCATGGAAAATGCCGAAACCCTGCAAGCATCCGCCGAAGCGGCTTTTATGAATGGCGAAACGGATTATTTCCACCTGGCCCAAAGCATTGAAACCGCACTGCAATTGAAGTTTACCTATCTGGAAAACCTCTACCTCATGAACGAAACCGCAATTAAAATCGAATTCCTTGTCAACTATGAATAAATTCATCCTGTATTACGGCATTGCCACATTGTTTCTATTTTCTTGCAAGAGCACACCACCCGAACAAGAAACACACGAACACGACGACATCATACCCCTTTCGGAAAAGGTGATTGAAATGGCCGGAATCACTTTCGGTGAAATCGAAAACCGAGAGATTGAAGAATGGATAGATGTGGCCGGCGAAGTGGATGCTCCGCCCGAAAACAGAGCCAGCATCAGCACACCCTACGGCGGCTATGTGACCTATGTGCGGGTGTACGAAGGCGATAAAATCAAAAAAGGCCAGGTGCTGGCGCGGCTCAGCGACCCTGTGTATGTGCAAATCCAATCGGACTATTTGGAGGCATTGGTATCGTTTGAGTTTTTGCAAAAAGACTTCGAACGCAAGAAAGAGCTGCTGAAAAACAAGAGTATATCCGACAAACAGTTCGACGAGGCCAAACGCGACTACGACAGCAAGCGCGTGAACCTGAATAGCCTGGAAGCTTCCTTACGATTGGCAGGCATTGATCCAGAGCAGGTGAAAACCACGGGAATAGTGAAGGAAGTGGAAATAAAATCGCCCATTGGGGGCTATGCGCGGGCGCTCAACTTAAATCTCGGCAAGCACATGGAAGCCGGCGAAGTGTTGCTGGAGGTTATCGACCCCACACACATCCACCTCGAATTGGCCGTGTTTCCCAATCAGATTCATTTGGTGGATTTCAAGCAAAAAGTCTATTTCCGTCTTACCGGCACGGAGAAAGAACACACCGGCTTTGTAAAACTGATCAACCAAAGCGTAGATGCCGAAAAGCGCAGCGTAACTGTGCATGCCCATCCTGACGACGAAGAACTGCTACTCATGCCCGGCACTTTTGTGCAAGCGCGCATTGTAACCGGAAGCAAAATGGGCAAGTCCATTCCGGCAGGCGCTGTGGTGAAAGAAGACGACCACTACATGGCCTTCAGAAAGGTGGATGAGGGCGTTGAAATCATCCACTTCAAAGCCACTTGGGCCAATGCCGGCTGGGTGGACGCCAGCGAACTACCCGCGGGAATTTATGTGACCGCAGGCGCAGAAAAGCTTCAGGAATTCGAAGCCGAAGAGCACTAAAACAAGAAACCCACCTACCGAAATGCCGGAGGTGGGTTTTGTCTTCTTCTAAAGGAAATCTAGCTGATGCTGTTGCGCACCTTTTGCGAAAATGCCCGAAGCGCTTCGCGTTCCTCCATGCCTGCGGCCACTTGTTCTTTTATCCAAATGGCGCCATACACATGGGTGAGTTGCTCGCCTACGTCGTCGCCTTCCACTTCTATTTCAGGCGTTTCTCCTTCGGCAATTTGCTCTTCCACGCGGCGGAGGAGCTCCAGGTCTTGTTCAAGTAGTTTTTTTATAACAGGTATTTTCATGGCATTGCTTAGTTCATGTTGCTTTCAATGATGCTGCGCAAATATTCCTCCTTGCTGCTGGCGCTGGCGGCTTTCAGTTCGCCATTTTTGAAAAAGGCCAGAAACGGCAAATTGTCCACGCCTGCGCTTTTGCGTGCTATTGGGTTTTCTTCAGCATTCACATCCATAAACACCACGTTTTGCATGCCTTCCTCCTCGCTCACACGGCGAAATTTGGGTGAAAACAATCGACAGCTACCGCACCAATCGGCGTAGTATTTCACCACCACATTTTCATTTTTCGATATAAGATCCAGGAAATCCTGATCTGTTGAATTGATTACAGCCATAATTTTAATTTGTTTTTGGGCACTAACGCGCAAAACTAACGAATGTTCGTATGACAAGTTTTGTACTTTTCACACACACAAATTCCCAAAACCCAAATGAAGAATTATGGTATCGTTTGCTGTCTCGCCGTCCTATTTTCTGCTTGCATGAACGAAAGTAAAAACACCGGAATCATTTCTGCCCGCGGCTTGTTTACCTTTAGCGAAGCCGACTCGGTGTATATGCCGGTGAGCATGCGCATTGACCTGGGAGAAAAAGCAAAAGTGTGGTTCACCAATGGCGAAGAACAGATTGAAGCCGAAGCTGTAACCATCAACGGCGATTCCATTCACATTGAAATGCCTGTGTTCGAAACCGGGTTTCGGCTGAAAATGGACGACGAAACCTGGACAGGCCATTACTACGAACTGAGCCGAAAGGGAAATTACACCATCCCTTTTACTGTTTCGCTCAACGACAGCAGCCGTTTCAAAACTGCGAAACCGAGAGAACTGACAGCGCTTTCGTGGGAGCTGTATTTTGGAGAGGAAGAGCTCACGCCCGGCCATGCACTGTTTCAAAACACAGAACGAGGTGTGGAAGGTACCATACTTACCGAAACCGGCGACTACCGCTATCTGGAAGGCGCCTTGGATGGCAAGCGATTGCAGCTCTCCACCTTCGACGGTTCGCACGTTTTCCTTTTCGATATGGAAATAAGCGGCAAGCAACT
>CAZBBV010000140.1:0-5459 GCA_964490025.1 uncultured Cryomorphaceae bacterium
TTTGTGGGCATCATTCAAAAAACTGCCTTCGTTGTTCCATTTCACATTGCTGCTGTCAATGCCCCTTATGGCCAGGTTCATCTTGGCCAGTCGCCAGGTGGTTTGGTTGCTTTCCTGTCCGTAAATGGAAATATGGTCGGCAGGGTTTAAGGATAGTTTTTTGCCGTTATTTTTTTTGTAATAGTCCTGGTGGTGCTTAATAAATTTCTCGCTCTGCACAAACATTCCCCCGCTTCCGCAGCAAGGATCAAACACTCGGCCCTCATAGGGTTCTAGCATTTCCACCAACAGTTTCACTACACTTTCAGGTGTATAGAACTGTCCGCCTTTCTTTCCTTCTGCAAGGGCAAATTCGCCTAAGAAATATTCGAAAACCCTTCCCAGCAGGTCCTTGCTTTGCGCCTCTTTCGTTCCCAACACTGAGGTGCTTATCAGGTCTACCAATCCACCAAGGCTTGTTTTATCTAATTTTTCCTGTGCATACACCTTGGGCAAAACGCCTTTCAAAGAAGGGTTGTCTTTTTCAATGGCGTCCATGGCGTCATCAATGTCTTTTCCAATAGAAGGAAGTTTTGCATTTCCTTGTAGCCATGTCCAACGTGCAGAGCGTGGCACATAAAACACTTTCTCGGCTACATATTCATTTTTGTCTTCGGGGTCGGCACCTTCATAGTCGCCTTTGCCTTCTTTCAGTTTGTTGTAAAGTTCTTCAAAAGCATCAGAGATATATTTCAGGAAAATAAGTCCCAACACTACATGCTTATATTCGGCTGCATCCATGTTTTTACGGAGCTTGTCAGCCGCTTTCCAGAGTTTTTTCTCTAAAGCTTCTTCTGCTACTTCTTTTGTTTTCTTCGCCATGTTATCGCGCTTCGTTTTTGCGAAATTAAGCCATTACGGGCATAAATATCGAAGTTGCGAAGTACGATCGCTAAAAAAAATCTTGGAAAAAGTAGAAATACAGGAATATCGCCAGGGTTTTTTGAGCCAATCATCCACGCCCTCTTGGAACTGTATCAACTATAGTGCTCGTGGCGTAGATGGTTATTTTGCTCCTGCGAAAGGATATGAAGGAAACCGTGCAAGACTACTGGAAACGCTTTGTACCGGGAAAGGGGATAGAAGACTAATTCAATCTCCTATCCCCTTTCAGGTGGTAAGTTGCTCGTTCTTTAGAAAATGAGGATGAGCAAAAGAATGATAATGATAATGGCTCCTACAGAGATGTAAATGCCGCCACCGTTGGCTGCCATTTCGGCTTCAATCGATTTTACTTCCGTTCTCAACGCCCGCTTTTCAGCGTGGGTAAGGTCGGATTTGTCCAAGTCGTTAATTTCATTGAGTCTGGCGAGCAAGAGCTCGTTTTCAGCTTCTCTTTCGCAGTCGGCCAGTGCTGCTGCTTCCATTTCTAGCTCAGAATTTTCAGCCTCCATGGATTGCTGAAGGGCAACTTTGTCGTTGTTTTCAGTGCCGTAGTATTGGGCTTGAAGTGTGCCTCCCATAATTAAGAAAGCAAGGCTAAAGGCAAGTAATGATTTTCTCATGGCGTTGTAATTTAATGGTTTAACGTCTTACGAATGTCGGCACAGAAGCAGCCGGATGTGTTACATAACTTACGGTTCGATTTGTATTATTATTTAAATAAAAAAAGGGCTGCCCTTGGTTGTGGCAGCCCCTTATTACTTCGAAGAATCTGATAAATTACTTCGGAATAATGTCAATAATTACAGAACGGTTGTAAAAGCGCTCTTCAGGGTATTTGTTTCCGAAAAGTGATGTATTCGGATCTTCGCCCAAACCTAGCACTTCAAAACTAACATCATTTCTTCCCGCTTTTATTAAGGCGCTCTGTAGGATGTTTTTCACCTCGTTGGCTCTGGCTGTCGACAGGGTCTGATTGTAAGCCGCATCACCAATAATATCGGTGTGGCCGTGTACAATCACTTTGGCTCCTTTCGGAATTCTTGGTGCCACTACTTCAGTCAGGTATTTTTCATACTTGGCCGGCGAAACTGACTCATTAAAGTCGAAGGTGATGCTGTAGCGCATTACCACGTCTGTAACCGGTGGGGTCCAAAGTACCAGGTGTACTTTCGAGTCTTTCTCCACTTTCTTACCCGACATGGTGGTGCCAATCATTTTCACTTTGTAATCGCCCTCTGTGCGTGTGCCCAAAATGGTTTTACCCGGAATGGCCACAAAATCTTGGGTGTATGGCCCGAAAAGTTGTTCCACTCCTTTTTCATCTTTCAACGAAAGCATCCAAGAAGAATAAGCCTTGGTAGCACCTTTGTTGGTGAATTTCACATAGCTATCTATCGGGGCTTCGCTCACGTCCACTATTTCCAATGGTTTCAGTGGAGCAGTTGGGCCGCTTTGGTATTCAACCAGTAGCGCAGGCGAATTGGTTTCAATAGACACTCTACGGTCGCCTTGGTAGCGAAGTTCCATATCTTCAGTCGATCCCGGTTGTTCAGATGGAAGTTTTGGTTTGTCATTACCTTCCACAGCAATGCGGCCGGCATCAATAGCAAACACATCTACCAGGTAATCCTTTACAGAATTGGCCATTTTACGACCATCTTCAGGGCCCAGTTCTGAAGAGCCAATCAAACGAATGGTGGACGTTGGGTTTTTCACCATACGATCGCCTAAAATGTTCAACACATTGTAGTACACCACCATTTGACGATTAGAACGGCCGGAAAGATTTTCAGGCGTAAAAAGCTCCACTTGTTCTTCCTTGAAGTCTTTTACCTGGTCTTTTTTAAGTATCACATAGCGTTTTGGAATTACGGTAGATCCTTTGTCGAAGAACACATAGTTCAGCACAGGGAAAGACTCCCTTACCGTACGCTCCACAGGAATGTTCTCAGGAGATTCAACCGTAAAGTCAGCTTTCGCATCTTCAGTGTATATAGGCACCACAACAATATCCTCTTCTTTTTCAATTTTTCTTCCTACGCCTAGCTTCAATGCAGCACCGGCTCTTACTGTGGATATGTTCCAAGTTTCAATAGAGCGGGGCGATTGCCCGAAGTAAGGATGGAAGGAAACAAAAGGCGAAAGCACAAATTGTGTTCTGTTGCCTTGGGCAGAAAGTGGAATATCGTAACCCATACCTATTTGCATAGAAATCTGGGTATTGTTCATGTCTGAGAATTCGCCCTCTACGGCTTCCGGTTCAATTTGATCCGGGAAATCCGGATTGATCCTTTGCTGATAGACAAAATCGTGGTTCAGATTGTAGGCAAATCGCGGACCTGCAAACAAGTAGAAATTAGACCTGCCCGGCGCAAAGCGCAAGCTCGGCTCTATGGTCACATAGCTCAGATTGGTAGACAATTCTGTAGGGCAATTGCATGGAGTAAGAATCTCGTCATACTCTCCATTGCGACCGTCGTAACCGAACTGTAGCATGAATCCGAACATAGAATTGGGACGATAAAACTCAATAGTAGGCGCAAGAAACAGCCCAACGCCAAAGCCATCATGGAAGGCCGAAGGAGGAGTGAATGATTCATTCAGTTGCTGTGTGCTTCCTCTATAGAAGTTGAAGTTGGCCCCTGCCGCTGCACCAAACCACAACGAAGGGTGGCTGTACATGTCTTTCGATTGGGCATTGAGTGGTGTTTGCAAAGCTGTGATAAGGAGCATGCTGAAAAGCATACTCTTGATTACCACATTTGCTAGGAATCGCCCCCTGGGCGATTCCTTAGCTGAAGTATTGTTTACTCTCATTATTTCTAAAAAATTAAGGTTTGTTAATGATGTTGGTACTGGTCAAGACTACGGCTCCATTGCTGCAAAGCATGCGGCCTGTAGCTCGCGAGTAGGCATTCATGGTGATGGATGTCAAGGCCAGAATGTTTCCATTGAAAGAGGTATAATCGCCTATGACGGCCGAAGTACCTACTTGCCAGAATACATTTTTGGCTTGTGCGCCTCCTGAGAGAATCACATTACCACCTGCTGGAGACGGATATGGTGCTCCGCCCACGGTGGTGAATCCGGCTGCAATCTGGAATATCCAAAATGCATTGGGATCGCCTTGCGCATCAAGGGTCAGGTTACCGTTCTGTATCATCAAGGTAGAAGTAGACTTGTAAATACCCGGTGCAAGTGTTTGCCCACCTAAATCGCCTGAAACGGTAGTAGGAGCGGGCGCGGTAGCACCCTCTGCTGCTAGGTAAGCGGCGGTAAGGTCATTTTTGGCTTGCAGAAGCATGGCGGGTATTGGAGCGGCATCATCAGCTGCATAGAATGCTCCGTTGAAAATCAGTCCCGGACCACCATCCACGGCCATAAAGCCGGTGATAGAAGAACGTGCTCCAGGATAGATGCCAACATCCATATCATGAATTTCGCTAGGACCGGCGTTGTTGCTCACACCCACTCCGGAGATGATGCCAAAGGCGGCAACTGATCCAAGATTGATGGCAGGAGGAACAACGACAGGTGCTGCGGTGGTAAAGCTCCAAACGTAGTCGCTGGCTAAGCCTGTTCCGAACACATTTTCAGCGCCTGTGGTAATAGTAGCCGTATAGGTCGTATTAGGATCAAGGTCTGCATCCGGATTGAATGAGGCCGTGAAGGTTAAACTATTGTATATGGCAACTCCCGTTATTTGATTAAATCCCTGGTACAGCGTAAATGTGTTGGTGTTGATTGTAAACGCGCTCATAGCCATATTAAAGGTGGCTGTGGCAGTTTTGCTCACTATCACATTGTTCTCATTGTCAAAAGGATCGGTAGAAACCACCAATGGCACGAGGCCGCCGGCTGTTTGGAAGGTCCACACATGGTTATTGGCCATTGGCACACCGAAACTGTTTTCAACCGTGTTGATGATGGTGGCCGTGTAGGTAGTGTTTGGCAACAAATCCGCATTTGGATTCAAAAAAGCCGTTGTTCCTACCATGTTCACCACTCCATTTACTTGATTCGCTCCATCAAAAAGGACGAAACTAGTTCCGTTCACAGTTAGCGGATCCATGGCCATATTAAAGGTTGCGGATAGCGTCTGATTGAGCAACACATTGGTGGCATTGTCCAATGGAACTGTAAGCACCACTGTTGGCGCAATGCCGGCAGTAGTTTGGAAAGTCCATACATAGTTGTTGACCATTGGCGTACCAAATGTATTTTCAACTGTGTTTACAATGGTGGCTGTGTAGGTAGTATTTGGCATCAAGTCCACATTCGGGTTCAAAGAAGCCGTTGTTCCTGCGTAGCTCACTACTCCATTTATTTGGGTTAATCCATTAAAAAGAGTGAAACTGGTGCCGTTAATGGTAAGCGGATCCATGGCCTGACTAAAGGTGGCGGTCACTGTCTTGTTGAGCAAAACATTGGTCGCATTGGCCAGAGGATCGGTTATAATAACGGTGGGCGCAATACCTGAGGCAGTTTGGAAAGTCCACACATAGTTGTTCACCATGTTCATTCCAAAAGTGTTT
>CAZBBV010000141.1:0-5458 GCA_964490025.1 uncultured Cryomorphaceae bacterium
TGTGGTGCCCGACAGCCTGCCGAAAAAACACTACAGCCTGATCCAGATTTTGGTTTCCGACACGCTCTTACTTCCTGTTACCGACGTTTTCCCATGGCCCAGTAAAGAACAGTTCAAGGACTATTTCATGAGTATGGAAGTGCCCATGGACGATTACGACCGTGCCAACCGTAACATGGCCATGGAAACCATCCGCCTTCAAGCCGAGCGCCTGGGCTATGATGCCGATATGATCGGCCGCTACACCATTCAAATGCACCAGCAGCAGTTGTGGAATGCCAACAGATACTATGGACAAAATGGAGGACAGGCCATTTTAGGAACGCTTAGTAATCCTTTCGCCTGGGCTGAATTTTTTAAAGCATTGAAGCGAGGCGACTTCAATAAAAAGCAATAAAACTCTTGAGGCTAGCTCTAACCTTCCTTATTTCCATTGCGTTGGTTCCCTTGTTGTTTGCGCAGCAAGCTTTCATTTTTGGCAAGGTTAGCGACGCCAAAGGAAGGCCAATAGAGTTTACGGCAATCTATTTCGGAACAACCGGCACTACTACCAATGCCCAAGGCATGTACCGATTGGAACTGCCCGCCGAGAAAGCTTTGAAGATTGTGGCATCACACATTTCTTATTTCAGCGATTCGGTGGAAATAAGGCTCTCGGCGGGAGAAGAACATGAACTGAACTTTAGGTTGTTTCCGAATGCCAATGTGCTGAATGTGGTGGATATTGAAGACCAACAAACACGCTACGAAGACATCATTAATATCAATACAAAAGAGATTGAAGTGCTTCCAGGACCGGGAGGTGGAGTGGAAGGCATCATCCGCACCTTGCCTGGAGTGACCAACCGAAGTGAGTTGAGCTCGCAATACTCCGTTCGTGGAGGAAACTTTGATGAAAACCTGGTGTACATCAACGATATTGAGATATACCGTCCGTTTTTGGTGCGCGCCGGACAGCAAGAAGGTATGAGCTTTATAAACTCTGATATGACGCAGGGCATTCAGTTTTCCGCCGGGGGCTTTGCAGCAAAATATGGCGACAAGCTGAGCTCGGTGCTCGATATCAAGTACAAAAACCCAACGGACTTTTTCGGAATGTTGAATGCCAGCCTCATGGGCGGCGGCGTAACGGTGGGCGATCGAAGCGAGGATAAAAAATTCTCCTACCTCATTGGCTTGCGCTATCGCACCAATACACTTCTACTCGGCAGTTTAGACACCGAAGCGGATTTCAGACCCAATTACACCGATTTTCAGAGTTACCTGAGCTATCGCATTTCACCGCGACTCACAGCCAATTTTCTGGGAAGCTACAGCCGCAACAAATTCAACTACATCCCTCAAAGCCGGCAAACCGATTTTGGTACCATAAGCCAGGCGCTTCGGCTCACGGTATATTTTGAAGGGCAAGAAATAGACATGTACGAAACGGCGCTGGGCGCTTTTTCTTTCGACTACCTAGCCTCCGATCAGACCTTGCTTAAATTCATTGCCAGTGCCTATACTACCTCCGAACAAGAGTATTTCGACATACGCGGACGCTACCGCCTTAGCGAGCTGGACAACAATTTAGGCAGCGACAATTTTGGAGAAGAAAAATTTGAGCGCGGTGTGGGCGAACAGCTGTACTATGGCCGAAACCGACTTTACGCACAGGTCTTCAGCTTCGAGCACAAAGGCTATCACACATTCCTGGGCGACGGAGGACAACTGCTTTGGGGCGCCAAGTTTCAGAACGAAAACATTTCCGACCGCCTGAAAGAATGGACCATGATAGACTCGGCCGGCTATTCCATTCCACAACAACCGTCAGACGAAGTGCAGCTTTTTGAAACCATTGACGCACGTAATGATGTGATCTCAAATCGACTGCTTGGCTATGTGCAATACAACAACCAATGGGAAAACAACAAGGGTCTTTTCGTGTATCAGATTGGATTGCGTGCCAACTATTGGAGCTTCAGCAACGAACTCATTTTCAGTCCGCGCGGACAGATTAGTTTCGAGCCCAATTGGGAAAAGGAATTTGTGTTTCGCCTCAGCGGAGGGGTGTATGTGCAACCGCCATTTTACCGCGAATTGAGAGATTTCGACGGAACCTTAAACTACAACAGCAAAGCCCAGCGCTCGGTACAAATTGTGGCTGCCTCCGACTATCATTTCAAAGCGCTTGGCCGTCCGTTCAAATTCACGAGCGAGGCATATTACAAGAGTCTAAACCGCATGATCCCTTACGAAGTGGACAATGTGCGCATCCGCTATTATGCAAACGATATTTCCGAGGGCTTTGCCACCGGTTTGGATTTTCGCCTTTTTGGTGAATTTGTAAAAGGGGTGGACTCGTGGCTCAGTGTTTCGTTCATGAGCGTTCAGGAAGACGTGGAGGACGATAGCTATGTGAATAGCGACGGCGTAACCATTGAGCCCGGCATGATTCCAAAACCCACCGACCAGCGTTTCAGTTTCTCCATCTTTTTTCAAGATTACCTCCCCTCCGACCCCACTTGGAGCATGAGCCTCACCATGTTTTTTGCCAGTGGTTTGCCTTTTGGTCCGCCGCAAAGCGAGCGATACCAACAAACCTTGCGCCTACCGCCCTATCGCCGTGTAGATATTGGCCTTATGAAAGTGCTGGTGCAAGAAGACCGCACCCGAAAAACCAGCGGCATATTTCGCCACATCAATTCTGCTTGGGCAGGGTTGGAGGTGTTCAACTTGTTCCAAATTCGCAACACAGTGAGCTACCTGTGGGTGATGGACGTAACCGGCGCCGAATACGCTGTGCCTAACTACCTTACGCAGCGCCTTATTAATGTGAAACTAACTGTGAAAATCTGATGCGCTGGGTTGCCCAAATACCTCATCCGAGCATGACCATCAACCTGTACAGCCACAACGAGCGCTGGATATGGAAATTTGAAGCCGGCCCAATGGAGCAGACCTTCAAGATTCCATACACCAAAATAGCCACCGAGCAAGCCGCACGCGATTTCCTGACCCAGGCCTTCCTAGATGAAGTTTTCGAAAGATTCAATGAGATGTTTCTTAGTCTGAAACGGAATTTGGAGGAATAAAAAACCGCCCCCGTTTCCGAAGGCGGCCTTAAAAAGCAAACGTAATTTGGTGATTAAATCACTTGAATGCTGCGTTTGTTGCCGTTTTTCTCAGCTTCCATTTTTGGCAGTTCTACTTTAAGAATGCCGTCCTCATATTGCGCGCTGATGGCTTCTTTGTTCACTGTCTTTGGCATGGTAAAACGGCGCTCGAAGCTGCTGTGGCGGAACTCGCGGTAGGTGTATTCCTTCTCGTTGTTCTCGTTTTCCTCTTCATGCTTTGCCGAGAGCACCAATACGTCCTCTTCAATATGCACATTGAAGTCTTCTTTTTTCATGCCGGGAGCGGCTAGTTCAAGGGCAAAAGATTTTTCATTCTCCTTAATGTTTACAGAGGGTACTTGCTTGCGGATGACCGGAGCAATTGGCGATTCGAAAAAATCGCGGGTAAAGATGTCGTCAAAAAAGCTTGGGAAAAGCTTAGAAGCGGGCTGGTGTTTCTTAATGAGTGTCATGGCTAAATGTATTTAATGGTTAAACATTGTTGTTCTGAAAACACTCCGTTTCAGGCAATGAAAATACCACAGCACATTTTCTGAAAAAATGACTTTTTTCAGACCTAAGCAACTGAAATTAAGTCAGTAAACACAGGGGTTTCGGCGACATTTTGACGGAAATCAGGCAATGAAGTAGCCTTGCACATGGATGAACACTCCCCAGGTGATGAGTAGGCAAGCAGAAATGACCTGCACCTTACGGAGTGTTTGTGCGCTCAGAATTTCTTTCAGCTTTCTGGCGAAATAGATTTTAGCCAAATCGACCGCCAGCACCACCCCGAAGGTGAGCACAAAGTGGGTGATCATCACCGATTTTTCGAAGGAGAAAGTGGTGCCAACGAGTAGTACTACGGTCATCCAAAAAGCCACCACGCCCGGATTAACAATATTGAGCAAGAAACCCTTTGAAATCATGAGCAAGTCGTTTCCGGCGCCCAGCGGGATATTGGCTGCTTTGTGGTCACCCTGTATTTTTTTGTAAAACATGGAAATGCCAAAGGTCACAATGATGAGACCTCCTACCCAGTTGAACCATGGCGACTCGTCAATGTATTGCGCAATCTGTCGGCTACCAATGTAAACGACCACCAGGCAAAACAAATCGCTGAGCAGGATGCCCAACTCCAGGAAGAAGGCCGAACGGAAACCTTTGCGCATGCTGGTTTCGATAAGGGAAAAGAAAACCGGCCCTATGAGAAAAGGCAAAATGAGACCTACTGTAATTCCGTGAAGGATGAGTTTCAGCATGGCTTAAAAATACAAATGGAAACGACTCGACGAGCAAATGCGCTATTTCACTTTTACCTTTATGAAGGGCCCAATCACCGTTGGCTCCAGAACATCAAAAGAAGGAGAGATTTTCAGTCGATAGTCGCCGGGGAAAAGTGGGGAAATTAAACTTGCCGTCCAATTGCCATCAGCTTCGGTCATTTTTATTGGGTAACTCTCTGTGATTGCTCCGTCGCGATACCAGGTGGCATACACGGTGATATTTGCCGAAAGCAAATCCGTTCTTCCCTTCCAGTTGCCACCTACATTCAACTGCTTCCCCGGTTCGGTTTCCATTTTCGCTTCTTTAGATTCAAAGACCAAGTAACAAATGGGCTGGTAGTTCTTCACATTCTTAAACCACAACTGTCCGTCGGCATTGAAAAGGTCGGTATCGAACTTCTCCATCTGATTGCGGGTCACATAAAGGACTTCTTTCCCTTCCATGCTTTTGGCATAATCCCAAAGATCGTATTGGTTGGCTCGGTAATGCACACTGTTGTGCGAAATGGCTGTGTCGCCGGTGTAGTACATATATAAGGAAGGGCGCTGATAGCTGCTGGCGAAAACCACGGGCTTACCGTCGGCCTTTTCCTGTATTTCCAAGGCCCAATCTTTCCAGGCGAAAAACTCGCTTTTTATGGGTATTGAAATCCATTGATTGAGCGGTAACATCAAGGATACTCGCAGCAACAAAAGGATGGCGACGGTGGCCAAACTTAGCTTGTAGAAGAGCTTTGTGCTTTTCTTTTCCAAATGAAATGGCCTGCTAACTAAAAGTAAAAACGCCGGAACATGCGCCATCACTGTCCAGTTAGCCTCTACCCTGCCTTTGAAGGTCATAAGGAAAAAGAAGGCCAACACGCCCCAAAAGTTGAAGGCAAGAATGCGCTCCCACGTGTTTCCTTTCTCCGGTTTCGACATACGATTGAACCAAAACCAAAAGGTGAGCGGACCGATAATGAGCAACTGCCCAAGTAAATATTCGGTAGTGTATGAGAGTTGATAAGGCGCCTGAGAACGATCTTGCAGGTGAAACTGAAGACTGATTAAATCGTGATCTACCTGCCAAAGAATGTG
>CAZBBV010000142.1:0-5454 GCA_964490025.1 uncultured Cryomorphaceae bacterium
GGAAAGGCATGAATGAAGAAGAGTTTGATTGGTGTATTGAGCAAACGCTTTTCGCTTTCCCTGATGGACAGCCATTGAATATGATCTTGGACGACGGCGGCGACTTGACCAATATGGTTTTCGATCGCTATCCTGAGTTGGTAGCCGGTATCCGTGGATTGTCAGAAGAGACCACCACCGGCGTGCACCGTCTGTACGAGCGCATGCAAAACGGAACACTAATGATGCCGGCCATCAATGTGAACGACTCGGTGACCAAATCGAAATTCGACAACAAATACGGCTGTCGCGAATCGGCGGTAGATGCTATTCGTCGCGCAACGGATGTAATGATAGCAGGTAAGGTAGCCGTTGTAGCCGGTTATGGTGATGTGGGTAAAGGAACAGCCGCTTCGCTAAGTGGGGCCGGAGCGCGAGTAATCGTTACCGAAATCGATCCTATCTGCGCGCTTCAGGCTGCTATGGACGGCTTTGAGGTAAAGAAAATGGTGAACGCCGTGAAGGAGGCAGACATTGTGATTACCGCCACCGGCAACAAGAACATAATCGGGGCCGAGCACTTTCCGCTTATGAAGGACAAAACCATTGTATGCAACATTGGCCACTTCGACAATGAAATAGACATGGCATGGTTGAATAAAAACTACGGCAGCTCCAAGGTGGAGATCAAGCCGCAGGTGGATAAATACACCCTGAATGGCAAAGACGTGATCGTTTTGGCTGAAGGTCGTTTGGTGAATTTGGGTTGCGCTACTGGTCACCCGTCATTCGTAATGTCCAATTCTTTCACCAATCAAACACTGGCTCAGATTGAGCTGTGGACCAACCACAACCAATACGAGAACAAAGTATATACACTTCCTAAGCATCTAGATGAGCGTGTTGCATATTTGCATTTGGCAAAAATCGGCGTGGAATTGGAAACTTTGACTACTGAGCAAGCAGTATATATAGGTGTGGGAGTTGAAGGACCATACAAGCCCGAATACTACCGCTACTAAGGGAAAGATTTTTCAAAAGAAAAAAGCCTCTTCATGCAGATGAAGAGGCTTTTTTTATAACTCAGTTATATATATGTAGCGCATTGCCGTCGAAAGTGGTACGGTAGGTTTTCAAGGGAATGCCACCTCCCGGACCAGAAACTTGAAAACCATCATACAGCTGGTAGCGGGTGCTATCGCAGTCGCACAGCAAAGTTATGTTGTTAAGCTCCACAGTGGCTCTGCAGCTCCCATCAGGAGCGCTTGGACATGCGCGGTCATAGGCGACGAACTCATCAAAAGTTTTACGATAAACCAGTATTCCGCGATATCCTCCGGACACATAAACCCAACCTCCCACAGCCTGCAAGTCGAAGAATAAAGGATCATTCGGATAGATATATATATTTACCGGCACGTCGGGAATGACATGAACAGGCCCTTTGTTGCACGCAATTGCGAAAACAAGAGTCGTAATAAGTAGGAAAAGAGGCTTTTTCATGGGGCAAAGATAGGTGAAAGCAAACGCAGAAGAAATACTTGAATTGTGTGGCATTCAATCACTAAGTATTCGAAAAGCTTGAAGGCATGAATGTGTGATTTATGATTTTTTTGAGGTTTGTATATCGCATTCAATTGTTTTTATATTTACGAAATCGAAACACTAGGTTAACTTAATACATAGGTCTATGCTACGAAAACTACTAGCCCTGTTTTTAATTGGGTTTATTTCAATCACCTATGCCCAGGATCGTCCGGGCGAACTCCGCGGTAAGGTAGCGGACAAAGGGTCTGGAGAGACATTGCCGACAGCATCTGTAGTCGTCGAAAAGGACGGACAGTTTGTAGCGGGGGGTACCACCGACATGGATGGTATGTACGTGATCAAGCCCCTACAGCCGGGAACTTACACGGTTAAAGCCTCTTTTATGGGCTATGCCACCCAGCCGGTAGACAAGGTGCTTATCTCTCCTAACAAGATTACTACACTGAATTTCACCTTGACTGAGGAGTCTCAGGTGTTGGGTGAAGTGGAAGTAATAGAGTACACGGTACCTCTTATTGACCCTGACAAACAAGGTAAAACCACTACACAAGAGGAAATTCAGAACATTCCTCAGCGCGACGTGGCCTCAATCGCCTCAACAACCGCCGGGGTTGTTCAAAATGATGATGGAGGAGCCATCAACGTACGTGGTTCGCGTTCGGATGCGACCGATATATATATAGATGGTATCAAGGTGCGTGGTTCGTCATCCATTCCTCAGGCAGGTATCGACCAGTTGACGGTTATCACCGGCGGTCTTCCTGCTCAGTATGGAGATGCTACCGGTGGTATTATATCTATTACCACCAGAGGGCCTTCCAATGTTTATTATGGAGGTATAGAGTACAGCACGTCTGAGTTGTTCGACCAATACGGTTGGAACCTTCTTGGTTTGAACCTTTCAGGTCCTTTGGCGCGAAACAAAGAAGGGGATGCAATTTTCGGATTCTTCTTAGCTGGCGAAGCGCATCTACAAGCCGATCCAAATCCTTCGGCAGTGGGTATATATAAAGTGAATGATGACAAGCTTGCCTTTTTGCAGCAAAACCCCTTGCGTCCAGCTCCTCTTGGAACCGGAACAATAAAGGAGGCAGATTACTTGACTTTTAGTGATATGGAGAATATCAAGAGACGTCAGAATGTGCAACGTGCCGACTATAGAATTTCCGGAAAATTCGATTTGAAAACAGGTAAAACCACCAACCTTACTTTCGGTGGAAGTTTAAACTATGCCCGTTTCAACCAGTTTCAGTACGAATATGCTTTGTTAAATCCTGAGAACAACCCATTGGTTACTCAGAATTCATGGAGGGTATTTGGCCGTTTCCAGCAACGCTTCTTAGATAGTGATGAATCGACCTCAAATATTAAGAATGCGTATTACAGCATTCAAGTGGACTATTCTAAGTTCAATCAAGTTCAGTCAGACGAGTCGCATGGCGAAGATTTGTTTAGCTACGGCCACGTAGGGAGCTTCGATACACAACGCAGCAAAACCTATGGATATGGTCAAGATTCAGCAACCGGATTGATTGGCTACTTACAGTCAGGTTTCCGTGATGATGAAGTAATCTTTACTCCCGGAACGGCCAACCCGCAAACTACGGCTTATACAACTCAGTATTATGATTTTGCCGGAGATGATCCAACAGGGCGTTATGAGAATATATTCCAAATTCAGCAAGGAGGTGGTTTGCTGAATGGCCAGCGTCCTGCAAACGTGTATTCACTTTGGTTCAATACAGGTCGTGAGTTTAATGGATACAATGTGACTGATCAAAGCCAGTTTCGTGTAATTGGTTCGGGTTCTGCCGACATTAAGAATCACTCCATTATTATAGGTTTTGAGTATGAGCAGCGCGTTGACCGTTTATATAGCGTAGCGCCAATTGGATTGTGGGGTCTAGCCCGTCAACGTGCAAACAGCCACATCACTCAGTTGGATTTTCAAAATCCAAACCCGGTGTATGCCAATGGCATCTTCCAGGACACTGTGAATTATGATCGTTTGTATGTAGCTAGTCAGCAGTCTTACTTCGATAAGAGCATTCGCAAGAAGCTGAATTTGGCAGAGGACAATACAGACTTTATCAATATCGACGCCTACGATCCAAGTTTCTTCGACATAAGTATGTTCTCTCCGGACGAACTTTTGAATGAAGGTAACCCGGTAGTGCTTTACTATGGATATGATGCTTACGGAAACAAGTCGAAAAATAATCCATCACTGGATGATTTCTTTAATGGTAGAGATGCCAATGGAAACTTCTCTCGTGATATTGGCGCTTTCCAGCCTATCTATATCGCAGGATACATACAAGATAAGTTTGCCTTCCGTGATTTGGTGTTTAACGTAGGGGTGCGTGTAGACCGTTTTGATGCCAATCAAAAAGTGCTTAAGGATCCGTATTCAATGTTTCCAACCGTTTCCGCCCTTGAAGCCACAACGGACGGACCTTATAAGTTAGTAAATGATTTGCCTGCGAACATAGGAAATGACTATGTGGTGTATGTAAATGATTTGAACGATCCTACTAGTGTTGTTGGGTATAGAAATGGAGATACCTGGTTCGATCAATTTGGTAATGAAGTTGGCAATCCTCAGGTTCTTGCCGAAGCTACTACCACCGGTCGTATAGCGCCATTTTTGAGAGATCCAAGCAAGACCAGTACTCGTACTGACCTTACTTCTGAGTCGTTTACCGATTACACTCCGCAAATCAACATAATGCCTCGTATAGCATTCAACTTCCCTATATCAGATGAGGCTATGTTCTTTGCTCACTACGACATTTTAACTCAGCGCCCATCGGCTGCCCTACGAATGAATCCAGTGGATTATATGTTCTTGGAAGCAAGCCAAGGCGCAGTCTTAAACAATCCTAATCTACGCCCTGAGAGAACCATTGACTACGAAGTTGGTTTCAAGCAAACGCTTTCAAAAAGATCAGCTATTACCATCTCGGCGTTCTACCGCGAACTTAGAGACATGATTCAGGTGATCCCGGTTAACTATGCTTTCCCTGTGAACTACCTTACCTTCGGTAATATTGACTTTGGTACAGTAAAGGGATTTTCAATAAGCTATGACCTGAGAAGAACAGGAAATGTAAGTGTGAATCTGGCCTACACCCTGCAATTTGCAGATGGATCGGGCTCAAGCGCAACATCAGGGCTTAACTTAATCAACGTAGGACAACCAAACCTTAGAATTCTTCAGCCTTTGAATTTCGACCAGCGTCATACATTAGTTACCGTGATTGACTACCGCTATGGAAAAGGCAACAATTACAATGGTCCGGTTTGGTGGGGCAAGAAAGTATTTGAGTCTGCCGGAGCCAACTTCTCATTCCGCGCAGCTTCCGGAAGGCCATATACCCGCCAGGCTAATGCACTTCAGGCAGTGGCAATTGGAATCAACCAACGCCCTATCCTAAAAGGGTCAATCAATGGATCACGTCTGCCTTGGCAATTCCGTGTTGATATGCGTTTGAATAAGCAGATAGATCTAAAATTGGGTGGAAAAGAAGAAGGCAGCAAAGGAAAGATGACCACCTTGAACTTCTTCTTGGATGTTCAGAATCTATTGGATACACGTAACATCACAAACATCTATCGCTACACCGGAAATGCGGATGATGATGGTTGGTTGTCGTCTGCAGAGGCTCAGGAAATTATTGCCAATCAAACTGATTCGCAGTCGTACATTGACTTGTATTCAGCCAAGGTTGACAATCCGAACAACTATAGCCTACCGCGCAGAATGAGACTAGGTGTTCAATTTAATTTCTAAGAAGACAATGAAAATGATGACTATAAATAAAATCGGAGCTGCACTAATAGCCATAGGTTTTAGTACAGCAAGTCTTATTGCCAAAGAAAACATTCCGAACCCAAATAGCACGGGCGGTATGACGACGAGTCCGG
>CAZBBV010000143.1:0-5395 GCA_964490025.1 uncultured Cryomorphaceae bacterium
AACGGATTATGCCTATTTCCAAAAAGCCATTTGCCAGGGACTACAGGGCAAATCGGCCGAGAAAATTGTGGAACTGAAGGAATTGATTCAGAAGCTACCGGGCTCTGACCTGGTGGATGACGCTTGGTACGAACTGGCCGTTAGCCAGATGGAAAGCGGAAAGGCGAATGATGCGCTCGCGTCATTTGATCAGGTGGTGCGTGGCTTTCCGAACAGCTATTACCGAGTGAAGGCTATGCTGCAAATGGGACTGATATACTACAATACCGACGAGAACGATCGGGCATTGACCACACTGAAGCAATTGGTGTCGGAGTATCCAAACGCACCGGAGGTGGCACAAGCGGTGAAATTGGCCGAGCGCATCTACACCGAAACCAACGATATAGATAGTTACGCGACCTGGATAAAGGAAATAAACGTGACCAATGTGTCGGACACACAACTGGACAGCCTGAGCTACGACGCGGCTTTCATGAAATACACGCAAGCCAATTTCGAGGCGGCTTCTGCGGCTTTCGACAACTATTTGAAAAAATACGGAAGGGGCATTTTTTACCTGAATGCGCATTATTACAAAGGTCAGAGCGACTATAAGCTGAAGCGCTACGACGATTGTCTGATGCATTTCGACTTTCTTGCGTTGGCACCTGCCAATAAGTTTCAGGAAGAGGCTGTGGCATTGGCTGCCTACTTGTATTACACCCGCGAGAACTGGAACACAGCTTTGGAGCGCTACGCCCAATTGGAGCGTATAGCCCAGTTTGCGGACAATAAGCTAAATGCACAAATAGGCCTGATGCGCTGCTACTACAAGCTCAAAAACTTCCAGAAAGCTTTGGAGTATGCCAACCGGGTGAAAGTGATGGAAAAGGCAGAGGCCGACTTGATCGAAGAGGCGCGCATCATCATAGCCCGCAGTGCTTATGAGCAAGGCAATTCCAATCAAGCTATGGAAGAGTTTCAGTGGGTGGAGCAGAACTCAAAGAACATCTTTAAGGCGGAGGCCAAGTATTACATAGCGCACATTTTTTTCAATAATGGCGAATACGAAAATTCGCAGAAGAAAATTTTCGACCTGCTGCAGAATCTGCCTTCCTACAAGTCGTGGGGAAATAAAGCGCTCTTGCTTTTGGCGAAAAACTACTGGGCGCTAGACGATTTTTACCAAGCCAATTACACATTGGACCAGATTATTGCCCGAGTGGACGATCCGGAAGTGGTGCAGGAAGCACAAATTATGAAGGGAGAAATTCAAAAGATGCAAGCCGAGAAGGAAGCCGAACGAAGGCGCTATGAGGAAAACCAAAATTACATTGACAGCATCCAGGGTCCATCAGAATTCAGAGACAACAATGAATAGAAAGACAATATATACAGCATTTGTGCTCGGAATGGTGCAATTGCTGAGTGCGCAAACGGATTTGGGTACGGAAACGATCAACGTGGTGCGCGACTACGATCCCACCTTGTCGGAGGTTAGGAAGTTTGTCCTCTTTCCTGAAATAGAGGATAGCGCCACGCAACAGCCCAAGCTCAGCTATTCACTGCTTAAAATGCCTTATAAAGTTCGTTTTGAGCCCGCTAGCATTCCTTCGGCACGTATTTCGGGCACCAAGGTGGAAGAGATTAAACGCGGCTTTGCTCGTTTGGGCATGGGCAACTACACCACGCCTTTGGCCGAGTTGTATTTCACCAATCGCCGTTCGAGAAACCAAAGCTCCGGAATTTGGTTGCGCCACATGAGTAGCGCAGGCGGGATAAACAACTACGCCTACAATGGCTATGGCATGAACGACATACAGCTGTGGGGCAAACGCTTCTATGAAGGGTTTACACTTTCCGGCGAGTTTCATTACGACCACGACCGTGTGCACTACTACGGCTTTTTAGATCCCGAAACACTGAAAGACACCATTCGTCAGGACTATCAATCCATCTCTGCCAAGGTGGGATTAATGAGTTCAAAGGGTAGGAGCAAGTCCATTTTCCACAACGCCGACGTGGCTTATTATCACTTTTTCGACCGATTCGGCACAACAGAAAACTATGTGAATTTCGACGGCGGCATCAATTTTAAGGTGGAGGAGGAGCTTGTAACGGTTGATCTTGAGTTGGACTACATCAACACCAATTTTGGCGACAGCACACAAAACTATTTCGTGACCGGTGTTTCGCCCACCATCCACTCCACTTGGGAGGATTTGGATTTCGAAATTGGCGCTTCCATCTATGTGCGCACGGATGTTTCTGCTGGTGAGAACAAGCTGTATTTGCTTCCGCAAATCAAAGCCAGCTACGCCTTGGTTCGAGAGATTCTTATTGCCTATGGTGGTTTTACGGGTGCCTACAATCAGAACACCTATCGCTCCATTACCCGCGACAATCCTTTCGTTTTCAGCGAAGTGGAATTGAAACCAACGGTAGAGAAGTATCGCTTTTATTTGGGCTTGAAAGGGGCACTGTCGTCTAAGGCTTCGTTTAATGTTTTCGGACGTTTTAGCGGCTTCGAAAATTTCGCCCTCTTTTACACCGATAGCACCTATTTCCTTCGTCCTGATAGCAATAAGTTCACCGTGCTCTACGACAACATTACCCAGTTTCAGTTGGGAGGCGAGTTGCTCTATCAAAGCTCTGAGCGCTTCGATATTGGCGCAAAAGCCGAGTACAACTACTACGGAACCACGCTCTTGGAATATGCATACCACTTGCCCAATTTGCGGATGTCCATTTTCACAGGCTACAACATAAGCGATAAGCTTATTGTGAATGCGGAGGCCTTTGTGGTGGGCAAAAGGAACATTCTGCCGGTGAACTACAGCGACCGCGAACTGGCGCCTTATTACGACATCAATCTGGGTGTGGAGTACCGCTATTCAGAGTTGCTGTCAGCCTATATTCAGATTAATAATCTTACTGCCAAAAAGTACGATTTGTGGTATGGCTATGCTGCTCAACGCTTTAATGTGCTTGGGGGCGTTACCTACCGATTTTAAGCCTCCCATTTTGGTGTATTTCTGTTAACAAATTGTTGAAAAACATTGCCCAAAGCCCCGCCTCCACGGGGCTTTTGAGCATTATTTGGGTATCTTTGAACTCAATGTGTTTTAATATATAACTTACTATGAGTGAGCAAGTTAACAAGAATAGTTACTCTGCGGACAGTATACAGGTACTCGAAGGATTAGAGGCGGTACGCAAAAGACCCGCCATGTACATTGGCGACATTGGTCAGAAGGGTCTTCACCACTTGGTTTATGAGGTTGTGGACAACTCCATTGATGAGGCTTTGGCGGGTCATTGCGACCTGATTGAAGTGTTCATCAACGAGGACAATTCCGTGACCGTAATCGACAATGGTCGCGGTATTCCGGTGGACATGCACCAAAAAGAAAAGAAGTCGGCACTTGAGGTAGTGATGACCGTGTTGCACGCCGGTGGAAAATTCTCTAAAGACTCTTATAAAGTTTCCGGTGGATTGCACGGGGTGGGTGTATCGTGCGTAAATGCACTTTCCATAAAGCTTACCGCCACTGTGCACCGCGACGGAAAAGTGTATCGTCAGGAATACAGCAAAGGAATTCCCCAAACGCCGGTTGAAGAGATTGGAACGACCGATAAAAGGGGAACCATCATTGAGTTTAAGCCGGATGATGAGATTTTTCAGGAAACCATCTATCGATACGATATTCTCAGTGCACGCTTGCGCGAACTCTCATTTCTGAACAAAGGCATCCGACTGAACATCACCGACTACCGCAACAAGGAAGACGACGGGACTTTTATCCAAGACAGCTTCTATTCAGAAGGTGGCTTGAAGGAATTTGTGGAGTTTTTGGACGAGGCCCGCGAAAAACTTCTCGAAGAGCCCATCTACATGGAAGGCGAGAAGGTGGGTATTCCAATTGAATTGGCACTGACCTACAACACCACCTACAACGAGAACGTGCATAGCTATGTAAACAACATCAATACACACGAAGGTGGAACCCACCTGGCCGGTATGCGTCGTGCGCTTACACGCACCCTGAAGAAGTATGCCGAAGATTCGGGCATCCTGGAACGGGAGAAGATAGAGATCAGTGGCGACGACTTCCGTGAAGGATTGACCTGCGTGATTTCAGTGAAAGTAATGGAGCCGCAATTTGAAGGGCAGACCAAAACCAAACTGGGCAATAGCGAAGTGATGGGTGCGGTAGATCAGTTGGTGGGCGAGATGCTTGCCTTTTATCTCGAAGAACACCCTCGCGAAGCCAAAGTAATCGTGCAGAAAGTGGTGCTTGCAGCACGTGCGCGTCATGCGGCCAAAAAAGCCCGCGAGATGGTGCAGCGCAAAGGGGTGATGAGTGGCGGTGGCCTGCCCGGGAAATTGAGCGACTGCTCAGAGCGCGATCCGGTGAAATGCGAGATATTCCTTGTGGAGGGTGACTCTGCAGGAGGAACGGCCAAGCAAGGCCGCGACAGAAATTATCAGGCTATTATGCCGCTTCGCGGAAAGATTTTGAACGTGGAGAAGGCCATGCAACACAAGGTTTTTGAAAACGAGGAGATCAGAAATATATACACGGCCCTAGGGGTAACGATTGGAACAGAGGAGGACTCAAAGGCGTTGAACATAGAAAAGCTACGCTATCACAAAGTGGTGATCATGTGTGATGCGGATGTGGATGGAAGCCACATTTCGACCCTTATTCTTACTTTCTTCTTCCGCTACATGAAAGAGCTAATCGAGAATGGCCATGTGTACATTGCCACACCGCCACTTTATTTGGTGAAAAAAGGCAGCCGCCAGCGCTACGCTTGGAATGAAGATGAGCGCGATTTAATAGCCAAAGACTTGGGTGGCGAAGAGCAAAGCGGCGTGGGCATCCAGCGCTACAAAGGTTTGGGAGAGATGAACGCTGAGCAGCTTTGGGAAACCACCATGAACCCGCAGCAACGCACCCTTCGCCAGGTGACCATTGACAGCGCCGCCGAGGCCGATCGTATTTTTGCCATGCTCATGGGCGACGACGTGCCACCACGCCGCGATTTCATTGAGCGCAACGCGAAGTACGCGAAGATTGATGTTTAATAAGTGAAAGTGAATTAGAGTGAAAAAGCCCCGCTATTCTAGGATAGCGGGGCTTTTTGTTATCGAAGCAAAGTCAGTGTGCCTCTTTCTACAATTGCTCGCCCTGAAGGGGTCTTAAATTCCAGCACATACACATATACGTCTTGTGTGGCCAAATCATCCGTTCCCAGAATTGTTCCATCCCAACCATAGCTCAGGTCGTTGCTTTCAAACATGAGTTTTCCAAAACGACTATACACACGGAAGGCATAGGTCCCATCAACCGCTCCGGTCACTGCCGGAAGCAGCACATCATTCAGGAAATCGTTATTGGGTGTGAAC
>CAZBBV010000144.1:0-2545 GCA_964490025.1 uncultured Cryomorphaceae bacterium
GCCCCACCACAGGAATAATCATCATGGGCGACTTTAACGACGAGCCAACCAACATCAGCCTCAGCCAAAAACTGGAAGCCAAAAGACCGACAGATAACCCACAAGCAAAGGTGCTGTACAACCTAATGGAAGGCAAGATGAACTATCCGGGTTCGCATAAATACCAAGGGCAATGGGCTTTTCTAGATCAAATTATTGTGAGTGGAAATTTACTTGTCCAGGATGCGCCGCGGATAAAAAATGGCTGTGCTTATATCTTTCCAGCCTCCTGGCTGCTTGTAGAAGACACGCGCTATCCGGGTCATTTTCCTTTCCGCACCTTTTCAGGGCCCCAATATTTGGGCGGTTTCAGCGACCACCTTCCGGTGTACACTGATATTCAGTTTTAATAGCAGCCATCTTTTCAGACATTTTTTCCGTCATAGATGTTGGTCTGCAATGTCTATATTTGAAAAGCCCACGCTTCAAACTCTACGGAATGCAAATACAAAGGTCCATCTTACTTTCGGGAATGCTGTTTTTGCTCGTTAGCTCCTGCAAAAAGGACGACAACTTCATACCCGACAACGACGCCCCCTACTACGGCGCTGTGCCCACGGTGCAAATAGAAAACTACATCAACCGATCTTTTATCGACCTCATTGGCCGCGAACCGCTGGATGCGGAAATGGATTATTACGTGCTCTATTTAAGAAGCCAAGAGCTTCAGGAAGATGCACGCGACAGCATGCTTTATGTGTTGCAAAACGACACACAATTCGTGGCGGGCGACACCAGTTACCGTCGCGCCTACTACCAGCGGGTGTACGATTTGTGCAAAACGCGCTTCATTGAAGGCGCCTCGGATGCGTATATCCAAGGCGAGATTGGTATTCTATCATTTGGCGTGCAAGTAGATACCTTAAATGGCGACTACGCCTCCGCTTCCGAGAAAATGCTGGCCATGCAAAGGCTTCAAAACATCATTGACTCAAGGACGCGCTACATGAATGGCGATATAACCCTCGATAGCATGTGCGGCTATATGCTCAACAACTCCATCTACGACTTCATCAACATGAACAGCTTTAATTTTGTGAATGCCTCTTTCGACGACCTATACTGGCGCTATCCCACCCAAAGCGAGTTTATGGCCGGTTTCAGTATGGTGGAATTCAACCAAAGTGAGATGCTCTTTGGCATGTCGGGCACCAACAAAAGCGACTACCTGCTCATACTGTTACAACAAACCGAAATGAAAGAAGGAAATGTGATTTGGGCCTACCAAACACTATTGGCCCGTACACCTACTACTACTGAAACTGTGAAGGCTCTGACCGATTTTATACAAGACAACGATTATCAAAAACTCCAGCGAAAACTCATGGTAACGGATGAGTATGCCGGATTTAAAAAAGGCTGATATGAAAAAACTTCTACTCGCTTCTTCGCTGGCCTTGCTCCTATTGGGCTGCAGAAAAGAGGCTCCTATTTACGGGGTAAATAATGTGGACCTCGACCTGATAGAAACCAGCAAGACCAAACTGAAAACCCCCAATCAATTTGTAGCTATTCTGTATGCCAACTTGTTTCAAACGGCGCTTCCGGTGAACAAGCTTGTGGAAATCACCGATCTGATTGATGCCATTGGCGACGACCAAGTGGCCTATGAAATTATCATCAGCAATTTTATGAATATGTCAACGGTGCAAATACCAAGCGACACGGAAATGCGTGCCGACCCGGAACATTTTATCATAGAAACCTACAAGCGCTTTCTCATTCGCCGCCCTACGGAGGCTGAGAAAACCTACTTCATGAACCAGATCAATACCAACCAGAATATCACCGCCGAGCTGGTGTATTTCTCCTTCGCACTGAGCGACGAATACCAATACTATTAAGCACATGGCCATGAAAATGAACAGAAGAGATTTTATTGCCAAGAGCGCGAAAGTAGCCGCAGGGGCATTCGTGGTGCCTTACATTCTACCTTCGGGAAGGCTCTTTGCACAAACGGGCAACCAATTGGCCGAACATGTGGTCTATGTGCTTTTTGCCGGCGGCGTGCGTCAGCAAGAAAGCGTGTTGCAACGCTACCTGGACGACAGCCAAAATTTCCCGTCGGCAGGCAACATTATGTACAACATGATGAACGGCGCACCGCCCCCATTTAAGATTGTTTACGGAACCGACGTGCCCAACGAGCCCAATGGCAGCGCGCCCATTCCGGCCATATTGAACCAAAGCCTGCAATCGCAGGGAACCCTTTTTAGGGAGGTAAGAGCCACAACAACCGGACACTTTTCGGGCCTCAATACCCTGATTACAGGCAACACCGGCGCCTCGCAAGGCTTGAAACAAAAACCCATTTACCCAACCATTTTTGAATACTTGCGCCGCCATGCCGGTTTCAAAGCCACCGATTGCTGGTTTGTGGGCAACACCATTGGCAACTCCACTCCCCTACTCGATTTCTCAGAACATTTGGATTACGGTGCGCAGTATGGTGCCAATTTCCTTTGCCCCAGTGTGGCCTTTGGTTCAAAAGGAATTGAACACCTTT
>CAZBBV010000144.1:2555-5371 GCA_964490025.1 uncultured Cryomorphaceae bacterium
AATGCCAAGATTTACCATCCGGAGGAAGAGCTCGACCCCATGTACAAGATGAAATACTTCCTGGACAACTCCTTTAAGAGCAATGGCGGAATACCGGTTCCCAATATTGGCAACACCGAAGATGAGAAGCAGCAAATCAAGGAATTCGTGCGCAACACCTTTATCAATCAGGCTTCAGGAAATATTGCAATGCCTCCTGTATCCGACAACGGCGACCTGGCAAATGTGGGCTATGCCTGCGAAGTGATGAAGGCATTTAAGCCTAAAGTGACCGTTATAAACCTGAGCTCGGTAGATGGCTGCCACAGCGACTTCACCGGATATCTGCGCTCGCTGCACCGTGCCGACCATGCGGTAGGTTTCCTTTGGGATTACATCCAAAACAACATTCCGGGAATGGCCAACAACACGATCATGATTGTGACACCGGAGCATGGCCGCAACCTAAGTCCAAATCCGATTATGGACGACAACGACTGGTTTGCCTTCGACCATTCGGATGCCAACTCTCTGCGCGTGTTCACGCAGATGGTTGGGCCCAATGTGCCTTCAAATCTCTCGATTGGCGGAGAAACCAACCAAATAGGCACCACTATGGACAATGTGGTGACCATTGCGGACATTTTTGGGGTGAAACAAGATGTGCTGGGAAGTGGATTGATAAACGGACAAGCCATGTCCCTATTTGACAGAATTTGACATGAAGAAGCTATTCCTATTGATTCCGGTTTTGTTGCTGGTTTTTTTGCAAAGTTGCAAGGACGACCCGAACCCTTTCGACGATCCGAACCTACAGCCGCCCATTGATGTGGTGGATATTGACACCCTCGACCCACGCAGTTTCGGCGGGCTCCATTTCAAAATCTTTAAGCCCACTTGTGCCAATTCGGGTTGTCACGACGGCACTTTCGAGCCCGATTTCCGCACCATTGAATGCTCGTACAACACGCTTGTGAATCACCCCATTATTAAAAACGACCCCGCCGGAACCTATACCCACCGTGTGGTTCCGGGTGATGCCAACATGAGCGTGCTGTACCAAAGGCTGATGGTGGATATTGATGGCCAAAGCGGCATCATGCCACTGAGCATTGACCCTGATGGCGATTGGAACACCATGAAAACTGTGCATATTCAGAACATTGTCTATTGGATAAATAGCGGTGCGAAAGACATGTTTGGCAACAGCCCCACCACCGGTGACCTGCTGCCGCGCATGGACGGTGTAATTGCCTTTGCCGACGGCTCGCCCACACCCCTACCCCGCGATCCCGGACTGGGGCCGATTCGGGTTCCTGCTGCTACGCAAAGCCTTGAAATCAGAATCGCCTATTCGGACGACAACACGCCCATTCAAAATTTTGGCTTGAACCAAATTCGCTTTAGCCAAAACATCAACGATTTCAGTGGCGCTGCCAATCAGGTCATGAACATTGCCACGCCCATCAATTTTCCGGGCTATTTCGGCGATCCGGCGCAGTATTACCACAGCATCACCATTCAGCCTTCCACCTACGGAAGTGTGACTGACTTTGTGTATTTCCGCACCACAGTGCAAGACCAGCAAGCCATTCCGGTAGATATTCCGGCACAGGGAAGTTTTCAGTACATCAAGGAGTATTTTGCATTTAGAATAGTGCCATGAGAAGAACCTGCATTTTGTCCTTAGTGCTTTTTGCTGTGCTTTTTCTCTCCTGCGAGAAATACACCGACAATGGCATGAGCCATATTCCGCGGATTGACATCTTGGATGTGACGCCACTTTCTATTGAGGAATTTGACGGAAACGTGATTGTGAAGCTCCGCTATCAAGATGGCAATGGCGATTTGGGTTTTGAGCACCCCGACTCTTTGGCTCTGGAAGTAAAAGACGTGCGTCTGCTGAATCCAGATTGGTACTACGTTCCACCCTTAGCGCCACTAACTTCTGTTGTATCCATTGAAGGCGAGCTTTCCATAGTGTTGCATGGCACCTTCATTTTTGGCAATGGAATGGAAGAAGAAACTTATTTCACCTTGCGTATTCGAGATCGGGCGGGCAACTGGAGCAATACAGTGGAAACACCCACCATCACTATCTACAAGCCATAATGCTTTTTGCGCCCAAGTCATATCTGCGAAATGGAATCGTCATGCTTCTGTTTCTACTGGTGTCGGCATTTGGGCAAGCGCAGGTAGTGGGTCCCGACTATTTTATGAGCAATGGCAGCAGCAGCGACTGCACAGCCAACTTTTTTGATAGTAATTCAGGAACGCCGCCGGTAAACTATGCGCACAACGAAAACCTCACTTTCGTGATATGCGTGCCGCAAGCCACACAAATCACCTTTTCATTTCTTAGTTTCTGCACAGAACCGGTGCTCGACTACATCCGTTTTTTCGACGGTCCCGACACTAATTCCACACTAATTGGTGGGCCATATAGCGGCAATACCATTCCGCCCAATGTGGTGGCTACCAGCGGCTGCCTCACCATCAATTTTATCTCCGACCTCAGCGTAGCCTGCACCGGATGGGATGCTTTCTGGTATTCAGAAGTGCCTCCTCCTCCGCAGCCATTGGTTACGTCCATTAGCGGAACTTGTAATAGCAACCTACTTCAGGTGCAGCTTGACAGAAACGTGCATTGCGACAGCCTGTATCCAGGAAATTTTTCAGTGGGAAATTCAAGTCAACTGGTTACGGCCATTACACCAAACCCATGTATTGGCGATTCGACCAACGCTTTCACAGTTACCCTTGATAGTCCTTTTGACGACTGTGCCGCTTATACCCTCGATTTTCAAATAAATATTCCAGACGCCTGCGACAGTGTT
>CAZBBV010000145.1:0-3041 GCA_964490025.1 uncultured Cryomorphaceae bacterium
CAGCGCCCACAGTCCATAGGCTTTCCAGGCCCAGCTCGAAAGTGCCGTCCGAATCAGTGCGCACAATGGTGATGCTTGCCCCATTCACCTCAAAGCAAAACAAATGCTCGTTGGCTTCGGCCAACACTTCTTCTGTGATGTCCTCCACCGGGTTCTTGCTTTCGTCGAGCAGTTCAATATCCACACGATACACGGTATTGGCCTTCAGCACAATGTCCTCAAACAATACCGGAGGATTGCCGCCCGGCCCGTCGGGATCGCTAAAAGTGAAGGTGGCTGAAGGGACTACTCCGGCAGTATCCGTGAAATGCAACGATACGGTGGTGATCAGCTCCTCTTCATTCGGGTCGTTGGGGTCATTCGGATTGTTCTTGTCCTTTTTGCAGGCGCTAAACATTGCCACCGATAGCACGGCGATCATTAAAAACTTAAATGGATTTGTTTTCATAAGAATTGGATTAAAAGGGTACATAAAAAGTGAGTAAAAAGTTAATGCCCATCTCATCTGCGTAGTAGCGGTAGCGGTTCATATAGTCTCGGTAGCGGGCGTTGCTCAAGTTGCGCGCTTCCAGCCGGATGCGGGCGTCCTTCACCAATTTGTCGGCACGGTATTCCACTGCTGCGCCGAGCAGTAGGTAGGCATCCGGAGGCTGGGCATAGTCGGCCTCCGCCGGAAAACGCCATTGCTTGCCCACCCACAGCGCTTGTAGGGAGGGTTTCCAATTTCCCCATTGCCTGGCTCCTTGCCAACGGATGCGGTCGGCGGGAATTTGCGGCAAAAAGTCGCCGGTGCTGCGCCTCGCCCGTGTGGCCGAAGCGCTCAGGCTGCTGCTCCACCCCGATTTTTCGTACTGAACCATGCCTTCGGCGCCGTACAAATTGGCGCGGTCTTGCGCATAAGCGAAGGTGGGAAAGGCCCCCTGAATGGTGAGCGTGGGCGGGAAAACGGGTTGCAGGTAAATGAAATTCGAAAAGGCATGTGCGTACACTGAGCCGGTAAATTGCCAATGGCTTTTGTTGTACTCCACGGCTAAGGAGTAATTCAAGCTGCGCTCTTCGCCCAGGGTGCTGTCGCCTATTTCCACGGCCGCCGCGCCTTGGTGCAGGCCGTCGCTGTACAGCTCGGCCATGCTCGGCGGACGCCAGGCCAGGCCGCTATGCAGACGAAGCTTCCAGTTTTCGTTGAGCACATACGAAAGGCCAAAGGCGGACGACAGCCCTGAATATTGGTGCTGCGGGTTCTTCAGCTCGCCCGATTCGAGATAGTACACGTCGAAAAACTGCTTGTCCCAGCGGGCGCCCAGCTCGGCCTGAAGTCGGTTCCATTTTCGGTTCACCACCGCGAAAGCGCCCACGCCGTCGTTCACATAGTTCGGGATGAAAAAGCGGCCATCATAGGTATTGGTGCGACGCATGTACTGAACTCCGGCTTCCATGTCCCACTGCGCATTCCAGGCTTTTTCCCACACCAGATCTGCGGTGTAGCTGGTCAGGTTGAGCGCGAATGCGGGACGCACATTGTCGTCCGCACCGCGGCGAGGGTCGTACTCCTCCCGTCGGTTGAACTGCCGCGCCAGGATGATGTGCAGGTGGTGGTCGTTTTTCAGGTCCACATAGCTGTTCACCCGCAGCAACTCGTGGGCTACGTTCTGCCTTGGAGGCGCTATTTCGTAAGAAAAACCGGAACTTACCAAGGGTGTGTCGCTGGCCAGGGCATTTTCCAAATCGGTGAGGCTGCCCAAATGCGAACCCGCGAAGATGCCCACCTGGGCATTGAACTGGCTGTAATACACATCCGCGCTCCAGCGGGCATAGCGCAATCCGGCGTTGAGGGAAAAATTCAGCTCTTCCACGCCTGTGTTTTTCAAGTAATAATCGGGCGAGCGGACATTGCCTCCGCGCTTGTAGCTGCCCTGCGCGCGCCACGACATTTGCGGCAGAAAAGGGTGACTGCCCTCCAGCATCAACGAGCTGCTGCCTTGAAGGCCATTGCTCTGAAAACCCACAGCCGCACTGCCTTTCACGCCGGGCATGGATGGCAAGGCGCGTGGTTCAATCAGGATTACGCCGCCAATGGCCTCAGTGCCGTAGCGCAAGCCCGAAGCCCCTTTGATCACCGCTATTTCGCCTCCTGCATTGGGGTCAATTTCGGGGGCGTGTTCGCTGCCCCACTGCTGACCTTCTTGCCGCACGCCGTGGTTCACAATCAGGATGCGGTTGCTGTGCAAACCCTGAATCACGGGCTTGGCAATGTGGTTTCCGGTATTAAAGGTGGTCACGCCCGGCAGGGCTTCCAGAATGGTGCCCAGCACCTCGCCATTTTGCAATTGGATGCGATCAATGGCTATTTTCTCTTCCTTTTGTCCCGGTGGGTCGCGGTGTTGGTCCACGGTAATGGTCACTTCGTTCAATATTTCCGTGTGGTGCTCCAGGTAAAAAACCTGCGTCATGTTTCCTTTTATCGAAATGGATTTTCGCAGAGGCTCGCAGCCGATATGCTGCACCACCACAGTGTAGCGCCCAGGGCAGATGTTGCGGATGGTGAACACGCCCGCAGAATCGGTCACAGCACCTAGGTTAGTTCCTTCCAGGAAAACCTCCGCATGGTCCAATAGCGATTTGTCGTGAAAGTCGACGACCTTCCCCGTGAGGACAGCATTGCAGTTTTGTGCGTGGACCGCAACCGTGCTCAGCAGCACAGCCAAGATCCAATACCCATAGCGCATGGGACGAATTATTTAGAAATTTAGAAAAAGGAAAATGGGAAGAGTGTTGCGCTTAGGCGCAAGGAGGGCCGCGCAGGGCGCCCGAAAGGATTATTTCTCCGTAGAAAGTGGAGCTGTAGTTTGAGTAGACTTTTGAGGAAATGAACTGAGCAGGAATTCCTTCTAATTCATTTTCCGGGGAAACGGTAAATGAAATTACATAGTCGCACACAGGGCAGTCGTGCGCTGTTTCAGAGAAGCCCGTTTCGGCCACAGCTTGGTCGTGGTCGCAGTGGTGGTACCACTCGCGCGGCAGTGCTGTGAACAGCATCAGCA
>CAZBBV010000145.1:3141-5264 GCA_964490025.1 uncultured Cryomorphaceae bacterium
ACGGCACAATGCACGGGGGCAATGCCTAAGGCTTCGGCACCTTTCAGAAACACTTCTGGATGTGGTTTTCCTTTTTTTAGTTGGGTGCCGTCAATAATGGCTTCGAAATAGCGGCGCAGATCGGTTTTGCGTAGGATAAAATCGGCATTGCGGCTGGCGCTGCCCAAAGCAATGGGAATGCGCATCTCGAAGGCTTGCTCCAGCAGCTCGCGGGCTCCGGGCAGGGTGTCGGCGGGCGTCATGCGCTCCACGAGTTCCAGGTGCCACGTGTTTTTCAGGGAAAGCAACGCCACCTTCTCAGTGTCCGGTTTTTCAATGCCCAATAGCGCCAGTATTTTGTCTAAGCACTCGCCCCTACTCACTCCTTTCAGTTGCTCGCCGAAATCGTCGCTGAGCTGCCCGCCCAGTTTATTCGCCAGCCGTTGCCAGGCCAGAAAATGAAAGCGTGCGGTATCAACCAGCACGCCATCCATGTCGAATATCAGGGCCTTGATTTGCGGCATTATTTGGGCTTCACGCGCTCGCTTGCTTCCTTGCGAATGAGTCCCAGAATGAGCAATTCTGCGCCTGCCGCATTGGTGGCCAGTGGCACATTGTGACGTATGCAGGCGTCTATTAGGTTCTCGATATCGGGGTGGTGGCCTTCCTTCACATCCGGATCCACAAAGAAGAGTACCAGCGCCATTTCGTTGTTGCGCACCATGGTAGTAATCTCTTCATAACCGCCGCTCTGTCCGGGTTTCATGTGCTGAATGGGCACTTTAAAATTGGCCTCTTCCAAAAAACTTGCACTGCGGCCCGTAGCCACCAGCACGCGGCCCCACAGCCACTCTTCGCGTTCTTTGATAAACTCCGCCATTAGGGGCTTCATCTTATCGTGGGCCAGTATTGCTATGTTCTTCATGTCTTTACTTTTAATGTTTTACACTCCTTCGGGCACCAGTTCCGGGTAGTTTTTGTGAAAATCGGCCAGGCCGTCAATGGGTCGCTCCAGGATATGACCTATGCGAATATCCATTTTTTTGGCGGCGTTTTGCAGGTGAACGCGGAAATTCCAAGCCACGGAACCCACAAAATTCACCTCCGAATAGCTTTCTGTTGAATAACACCGCACATGCGTTTCCAAAAACTCCGAAAAACCTTTTTCTAAAAGGGAAATAACAAACGAATGACCCGCATGTTTAGCCAAAAAGTGGGTAAATCCCGCGAAATATACATTGGCATTGGGCTGGGCATAGACATGCCGGAGAATGGCACCCCGCTCCCATTCGTATTGTTGCTTGAAGTCAGCCTCCAATTCCGGTGGCAACATATGGTACATAAATGCGCGCAGCAGTGCTTTTCCAAAATAGCCTCCGGAGCCTTCGTCGCCCAGGATGTAGCCCAGCGAAGGTCTAATTTGGCTTTGCACCTTGCCGTCGAAGTGGCAGGCATTGCTACCTGTACCCAGTATACAGGCTATTTCCGACATGCCGCGGTAGGTGGCAAAAGCGGCGGCTTCCAGATCGTGACCCACATATATTTTCGCCTTTGGAAAAACGGCTGAGATGCCGCGTTGTACCTGCTGTTTCAATGCCTCGGTGGAGCAGCCCGCACCGTAGTAATGTATTTTCTCCGTTTGCGCTTTTATGGCACGAATGTGTTCATCAGCCTCCAGCAATTCCGAAATCTCCTTTTCGGAGTGAAAGAGCGGGTGAAAACCTTTGGTGGAAAAACGACGTAACTCTCCGAAGCTGCTGCTGAGAAACAGCCAGTCGGCCTTGCTCGATCCGCCTTCAATGATGAGTTGCACGTGCTTATAGTTTTGCCATGAGTACCGCCAAATCGGCCATGCGGGCGGCATATCCGGCTTCGTTGTCGTACCAGCCACACACTTTTACCAAGTTGCCCTGCACCGAGGTGAGTTTCGCGTCGAAAATACAAGAAGCCTTTTGACCTACGATATCGGCGCTCACAATTTCGTCTTCGGTGTATTCCAGAATGCCTTTCATCTTGCCTTCGGCGGCGCGGCGCATGGCAGCATTAATTTCTTCCACAGTGGTGTCGCCGGCCAACACCACACTTAGGTCGGTGATGGAACCCGTAGCTGTAGGCACACGCAGAGCAATACCATCCAGTTTGCC
>CAZBBV010000146.1:0-5259 GCA_964490025.1 uncultured Cryomorphaceae bacterium
TCAATGGCCCTATTCATGGTTTTCAAATATTCTTTGGCACTACGAATGGCTTGGGTCACACCGCCGGCGTAGTCTATGTGGTTGTCTTTTAGCATGATCATGTCGTACAAACCCATGCGGTGGTTGTACCCGCCGCCCATGCTTACGGCCATTTTCTCAAAAACGCGGATGCCGGGAGTGGTTTTTCTTGTGTCTAAAATTTTAGCCTTGCTGTGCGCCACCAGTTCAACATATTCTGCTGTGAGCGTGGCTATGGCGCTCATGCGTTGCATGTAGTTGAGCACCACACGCTCGGCGCGCAGAATGGAATGCACATTCCCGGAAACCTCCAACGCCACGTCGCCGTGCTTCATTTGCTCCCCGTCTTTCATGAAGTTTTGAATGGTCAAATCTTTGTCCACCGTATGAAAAACCTTATCCGCTACTTCCACGCCAGCCAAAATCCCTTGCGATTTTACCAGCAATCTTGCTTTTCCCACAGCATCTGGAGGAATGCACGACAAAGCGGAGTGGTCGCCGTCGCCTTGGTCTTCGCGAAGGGCCAAAGCTATCGCCTGAGCCATAAGCTCATCCGCGCTGTAAATTCTTGGTAGGGGGAAGTCTTCCATTTGGCCGCAAAATACCGAACTTTCGCCGAAATTAACACGCCGTGCGCATTACTATCGTACAGATTGGAAAAACGGAAAAAGGCTTCTTCACCGAAGGGTATGAGGAGTTTCTGAAAAGACTGAAACGGTACGTAGTCGTTGAAGTGGTAACACTGCCCGAGGTGAAGGGAAAACTTTCTCCCGGCGAACTGATGGCCAGAGAAATGGAACTGTTTCAGCCGGTGCTTGCCAAAGCCGATCAGGTGTGGCTCTTGGACGAAAGAGGAAAAGAGTACAGCTCCGTAGATTTTGCCAAAGCCCTGCAGCAATCCATGAACGCGTCGGTGCGCCATTGGGCATTTGTCATAGGCGGCGCGTATGGCTTCGACGAGCGACTCAGAAAGCAGCATCCGCAAGCCCTTTCGCTCAGTAAAATGACCTTCAACCACCAGATGGTGCGCATGTTTTTCGCCGAGCAGCTCTACCGCGCTTTTACCATTTTGAACAACGAACCCTACCACAACGAGTGATGAGAAAATTGGTTTTTGCCACCAACAATCCGAATAAAGTAAAAGAGCTGGCCGCCAAAATTGGCAACAGTGTGGACCTGCTAGGACTAGGCGATATAGGCTGCTCCGACGAATTGCCTGAAACGCAAGCCACACTCGAAGGCAACGCCCGCCAAAAGGCGCGCTATGTCTATGATAAATTTGGCGTTTCCTGCTTTGCGGACGATACCGGACTGGAGGTAGAAGCACTGAATGGGGCTCCGGGCGTGTACAGCGCCCGCTATGCGGGTCCGGCGTGTAGGGCAGAGGACAACATGGCCAAATTGCTCAACGAATTAAAGGGCCAACAAAATCGAAAAGCACGTTTTCGCACCGTCATCTGCCTGGTGCTGGAAGGGGAGGAGCACTATTTTGAAGGCATGGCTGAAGGTGAAATTACCACCGAAAAAAGTGGCGCTGAGGGCTTCGGCTACGACCCCATTTTCAGGCCTACCGGCCATTCGCGCACTTTCGCAGAAATGACATTAGAAGAAAAAAACGTCATAAGCCACCGCGCCAAAGCGGTGGAGAAATTGGCGGCTTTTCTTCAGTCACTCTCTTAGCGGCTTATGATGATCATTTCGGCGTTTCTGCGCTGCCCATCCAGCACCAAAAGGTAGCTTCCGCTTTCCAATCGGCTGATGTCCATCCGGTGCTTATCGGAAGCAATTCTTTCTTCCAGCACTTTTCGCCCGCGAAGGTCGTACAGCTCAACACTTTGTGCCGCTGCGTTTTCGACCACTACATAGTCACTCGCCGGATTGGGGTAGTATTTTATGGCGTTGGCAGCCAATTCTTCTGTTCCAATGTTCGACTCCTGAAGCTTGAAATCCCACATACCGCGCCCATACGTGCCGAAACGAGCGGTCTTGATGCTCGCCACATAATCCACAGTCCAATAGGTTTGGTCGGGTGCGCCCAGCGAGGTTAGGTCGTACCATTGGTTGTCGCTTACCACATAGCAAAACGGCCCTACTTCGGTGGCTGCGAAAATGAGGCTGTCGTTTTCGTCGCCGCTCAGTTCGTACACCAAGGTGCTGGGCAGTCCATTCGTAAGTGGCTGAAGTCCGGCGCCGTGATTTGTGGATCGGAAAACCGCCGGATTGCTGTAGCCGCTACCGCCGATATACACCACGCCGAGCTGGCTGGCCGAAGGATGGATGGTGGCGCCGTAGAAATAATGCGCGCCGGGTCCGCTGGTCGTATGCCTGGTCCAACTTTGTCCTTTGTTGGGCGAATGATAAAAATAGCCTTCATCCGTAAGCACGTACCAATGGTTGTTGTCTATGGGCGAATAGGCCATGGCCGAAACATTTCCGCCACCCAACGAAGCGAAATTATAACTCATCTGTGTGGCGCTTATGCTGCCATTGTAGGTCAGTTTTATCATGTACGAGCCCGAACTTCCGGTCAGTCGGCCGGCCATAAAGCATTCGTACGGGTTGTCCGGATCGGCCATCAATGGCGGAATCCAAAAGTGCTCGGCATCATTAAAATCCCAGGTAGTGAGGTTGGTGAAGGAATAGGCCGCATCTTCCCAAAAAGCTGCGAAGCCGGGATACACCATCCAGATGTTTTCGCCTCCGTCCGAAGAAACGATATGACCGTAGTCGCCGGAGATTACTTGCTCAAAAGTGATGTGGCCGGGAGTGTAGATGTCGGTGCGTTGGTAGCCTTGGTCTTGCGTGCCTACATAAATCATGGTAGGGTCGCTGCGGCGCGTGTAACTGTCGTACAGGCGGCTGGCATTCAGGCCCATCATTCCGAGATTTTGCACCGTGTATAGCTTATTGGTCGATTTATACAGAGCCGCATCTGTGCACACCACCTGTGTTTCCTGGCCATTTATCATAAAGGAGTGAATGGAAGGGATATCGGCATGCAGCTTCACTTCCGGGCTTGGGTAATAGTCGTACCAATTGTTCACCCTGGGCCAGTAGTCGCCGCCATCCCAGGTGCGGTAGCAGTCCACTCCGCCAAAGAATACGGCATTGCTGTCGGTGAGCGAGCAGTTGAAACTGGTTTGGCGAAAGGGCTTTTCGGGCATATTGGCTTTTTGAACCCAAGTAATACCGCCATTGTTGGATCGGAAAACCTTTTGGTCGATATAAGCGTAGAGGTAGGTCGTACCATTGATAACCGTTCCGGTAAGCAAGGTGCGACCTGTGGCTGTGGTGTTTATATTTCCGCGAAAAAGAATTTGGTTGCTCGCCGCATCAATGGTGAATAGCGAATCTTCGTGCAGCATAAACACTTCATTGTTGAGCAATGAATGCGTCCACAAGTCGAAGCCTTCGTTGCTGCCAAAGGTGTTTTCAGGAAAAGTAGCCACCAGGGAAAAGCTGCTCCCTTTGTCCACCGATTTGTATATGCTTGTCATGGGGAGCCAATTGGTATTGTCCCACTCATTTGCCAGAATGAAAATGGTATTTGCCGGATCGTTTTTTACCACTGTTTTGCGAATGCTGCCCCAAGAGATGAGATTGCCAAGGCCCTGCGCGGTGTCCCAGTTTACGCCTTCATCATCTGAATAGAAAAAGTATTTGGACATGGTTCCGGCCAGAATTCTTCGTGCTGCGCCATTGGGAACAATCTTAATCAGCGAGGGCGAAGGAATGCTCTGATGGTCGTTCAGAGGCTGCCAATTGCTGCCGTTCATGTTGCCTTTCCACAGGGTGCCTCCGGCCGAAAAGCAATATAGGTGTGCGGTGGTGGAGTCGTATTCCGCCGCCATAATGCGGCCCGACTGCACGTTGCATCCGCGCTCAATCCATTCGCCCACTATTTTTCCTCCCGCCAGGCTATCCGCAGCCATGCGGCCCGAAAACTGGCGCTGCATCCGCGTTTCGCGGTCTATTTTCCGGTAGTCCACTCCGGGTGCGGCGCGGTGCATATCGGCCATCCATTGGCGCATGGCATTGCGGTCTGTCTTGGTTTCGTCGTGCTTGCCGTTGGTGGGGGCAAATTTCTGCACCGGTTCCGACCGTGTAAATGGAGCTACATAAATCCAGGTAATGGTCAGGCCAATGGCAAGCACAATGTAAATGGTGAAGGCGATCTTTTTTTGCATCAATCTTTTCGGTTTATGGCGCTCCACAGCGCGGCTGAATAAAAATCTTTCAAATCGTAACCGGCGGCACGTGCCTGCTGCGGCACTATGCTGGCTTCGCTCATGCCGGGAACGGTGTTCAGTTCTATTAAATAAGGCGTTTCGTTTTCCACTATAAAGTCAATACGTGTCATGCCGCGCATGCCCAATATGGTGTAGGCTTCTACTGCTGCGGCTTGCACACGCTTAACAAGTTTTTCGTCCATTTGTGCAGGCGTCACCTCGTCAGAAGCACCTTCGTATTTGGCCTGAAAGTCGAAGAACTCGTTGTGGGAAATGATTTCGGTGAGCGGCAGGGCCGTGGCTTCGCCCCAAAAATCGACGACGCCGCAGGTCACTTCGCGGCCCACTATGGCCCTCTCCACAATGGTGAGGTCCGCAAACTCGAAGGCATGGTCAATGGCTTTTTGGAAGTCGGCCATGCTTTTCACCTTCGACACGCCAAAGCTGGAACCCGCCTGGCTGGGCTTTACAAACAGGGGAAAGCCAAACTTCGCGGCTATTTCGTCCAAGTTGTATTTGTCGTTCTTTCGAAAAATATAGCTGGGAGGAACTTGCATACCGTAGCTGGCCAGCACCTTGTTGCACCACGCTTTTTCGAAGGTCAGGGCCATCTGCAGGGCAGGAGCGGTGGTGTAGGGCACGCCCATCAGTTCGAAATAGCCTTGAAGGATGCCGTTTTCTCCCGGCTCGCCATGGATGGCCATAAACACCGCTTCGAATTTTTTCTTTTCGCTGTACAGCATAAAACTGAAATCGGTTTTGTCCACCTGAATTTTATCGCCGTCCACCAGCACATGCCAGCCCTCGGTGGAGATGTCCACCAGATAGGGCTCAAACTGAGCCGTGTCGATATTTTGAAATACCTGTTGGCCGCTCTTGAGCGAGATCACACGCTCGCTGCTAAAGCCGCCCATCACTACGGCGATTACTTTTTTCATGTTCTTCTGCTGAGCTTGGTTATCATGCATCCCATCAACGCAAAAGTCGCGAATATAGATGCAATTTCGAATAG
>CAZBBV010000147.1:0-5218 GCA_964490025.1 uncultured Cryomorphaceae bacterium
GTTTCTACATTACTCAAAGTGATTATCAAAAGATAGGCGGATTAAAAGTGAAAAGCAGATATTCCGTAGTTTCGATAGATGCAAAATGCTTAAGATTGGAGTATGATAGCGAAAATTGTTTAGGAAGGGAACTATGGAATGGAGGGAGTGGATTGAGGTATAGATGGTACGGCTATTCAAAGGATACAGTCAGTTTCTTTAAATATTACAATTCACAACTTTCAATTAGGTGTACGAAGCTTGATTACGCTTTAGAGGATTTACCTTTGAGTATTGAGTTTATTGTCAATGATACCATGAGATATAGTCCAAAGAGCATCTCGAATTTCTATGCGTATGAGGATTCTTTCTATGGAAATGGATATACCTATTTACTTTTAGACAATCATAGATTGATTCGAAGCGACGGTCAAAGTTTAGATCAGGTTTTTGATCTAAATGACGTTGATATTGATTATTTGTCTAGGAATTTTATCATCTACAATGACTATTTAGTGTTTGCTAAGAAGATTGATTTTAGCGGTTTAATTGCCGAATATATATCTGATCAGTTAACTCCAAATAGGTTTCAAAAAAGAGATGACTATTTCGGCTATTTGAAAGTGGGTTTCATAAATTTAATGACCAAGGAGGTCTATTACCCAGTGGTTAGGTATAGATAATAATCCTGTTTGTGTATCAAGCGGAAGGAATAAAAAAGACTTCAGTAGACTTTATTCCATTCAATTCGTATCTAAATTGAGCACGCCTCAAGATATTATTGCATTTAATTCACCATCCAGATAAGGTTGCCTTCCGCGCTAGCATACGTATAGAACTGGATAGACCCAAAAATAAGTTTGGAACGAAATCAGATCTTTCAGAAGATATTTAATATTCCGCCTATGCAATGAAAGGCGATACCCATTTATTTAACAAGCCTTCAACAACTCATAGCGTCCATATTTCTATTTTCGCCGGAGTTAATACAGAAAAGACGTGTCCACAGTCATCCAACTAGATAATCTGGTTCGCAACTTTATGCTCGGCGCCGAGGAAGTCAAAGTGCTGCGCGGCATCACCCTTTCCATTGAAAGAAATGACTTTGTGGCATTGATGGGGCCGTCGGGAAGTGGTAAGAGCACGCTCATGAATCTGATCGGCTGTCTGGACACACCCACCTCCGGGCACTATTACCTAAATGGACTGGATGTGAGCGAAATGAATGACAACCAGTTGGCAGATGTTCGGAATAAAGAAATAGGCTTCGTGTTTCAGAGTTTCAACCTTCTGCCACGCAGTACCGCACTAGAAAATGTGGCGCTACCGCTGGTGTATGCCGGTTATGCGGCTACGGATCGCATAAGGATGGCCACCGAAACACTAGAGAGTGTTGGCCTAGGCGACAGGATGAAACACAGACCCAATCAGCTGAGTGGTGGCCAGCGCCAGCGTGTTGCAATAGCCCGTGCGTTGGTGAACAAGCCCTCCATCATTTTGGCCGACGAGCCCACGGGAAACCTTGATTCCAAAACTTCGCTGGAAATCATGGACTTGCTAAAAGACATACACGAAAACGGGAATACGGTTATCTTGGTCACGCATGAAGAAGACATTGCCAAATACGCCCACCGCGTTATCCGCTTGATAGACGGTCAGGTGGCCTCTGACGAAAGAATAAAATGAAAATCTACACCAAGAAAGGCGACACAGGACAAACCGGCTTGCTGGGCGGCACCCGCGTGGCAAAGCACCATTTTCGTATTGAAGCCTATGGAACGGTGGACGAACTAAACAGTTGGCTGGGCCTGCTTCGCGATTCGCAAAGTATCGTTGAGCTCAATGTACAATTGCTGCGCATACAGGACCGTCTGTTTACCCTGGGTTCCCATCTGGCTATGGACCCTGCCAAATCGACTTTTAAGCTGCCTGAACTTTCAAATGAGGATACTTTAGAGCTTGAAAAGTCCATTGATGAAATGGAAGCGCAATTGCCACCCCTTCAAAATTTCGTTTTACCCGGCGGATGCCTTCCGGCGTCGCATGCCCATGTGGCGCGTTGCGTGTGTCGCAGAGCGGAAAGGCTGGTGGTTTCGCTTGCCGAAACAGAGGCCATTCCGGGCGAAATTCTGCCCTATCTCAATCGCCTGAGCGACTATCTTTTTGTCGTGGCGCGCTTCATTACACTGCGAGAGGGTGGGGTAGAAAGTGCTTGGATGCCTGAGCGTTAAGTTTTCATTTCCGAATATTTATTGTGCTTGCGTGGGTGATTTAAAAAATTACTTTTGCCAAAAAATTATCAGGTATGTATTGGACACTAGAACTAGCTTCCTATTTGAGTGACGCACCTTGGCCGGCGACCAAAGACGAATTGATTGATTTTGCCATCCGCACAGGAGCACCACTTGAGGTGGTAGAAAACCTACAGTCCATTGAGGATGATGAGGGAGAGATTTACGAGAACATTGAGGACATTTGGCCTGACTATCCTTCAGAGGAGGACTTCCTCTGGAATGAGGATGAATATTAAAAAGAACAGAACCCCCGGCATTCGTTTGGGGGTTTTTTTATGACTATTTGTCGCAACGCGGTTTTGCGGCTTTTTTTTTGACCCACCGCCACCCCACAGGCTGAAACGAATGGCCTATCTTTGACCACTATTTTTTTAGACCATTATGAGTATAGTAAATAAGGTGCTGAAAGGCATTTTCGGAAGCAAGAGTGATCGGGATTTGAAAATCCTTCAACCCATTGTAGATAACGTAAAGCAATACGAACCTGCCATAGCGGCGCTAACGAACGACCAACTTCGTCAGAAGTCAGTGGATTTTCGCAAAATGTTGCAAGACGAAGTAGCCGAGCTAAAGGCGGAAGTGCTTTCCATAAAGCAGCAAATAGAGCAAGGAGACGTTCCGCTGGACGATCAGGAAGCCCTATATGTCCAGATAGACAGCCTCAACGACGAGATCAACAAGAAGATGGACGCTGTGCTGGACCGCCTGATGCCCGAGGCATTTGCGGTGATGCGCGAAACAGCACGCCGATTTAAGGCCAATGATGAGGTGGAGGTGACCGCTTCCGACCTTGACCGTCAGCTGGCCATGACCAACGACCATATCGAGATTAGAGGCGATAAAGCCTACTGGAAAAACAACTGGATGGCCGCCGGAAACCGCATCACTTGGGACATGGTGCATTACGACGTGCAGCTCATTGGTGGCGCTGTGCTCCATCAGGGAAAAATTGCGGAAATGGCCACAGGAGAGGGAAAAACCCTTGTCGCCACATTGCCGGTTTACCTCAATGCGCTTACAGGCCGTGGGGTTCACTTGGTAACTGTGAATGACTATCTGGCAAAGCGCGACAGCGAATGGATGGCGCCGCTCTTTCAGTTCCACGGCTTGACCATAGATTGTATCGACAAGCACCCTTCGCATTCGCCGGAGCGCCGCAAGGCTTATCTGGCAGATATTACCTACGGAACGAACAATGAGTTTGGCTTCGACTACCTGCGCGACAACATGGCGCGTGGCCCGGAAGACCTTGTGCAGCGCGAGCACAGCTTCGCCATTGTGGATGAGGTGGATTCAGTACTAATCGACGACGCACGGACGCCGCTGATCATTTCAGGGCCCATTCCAAAAGGCAAAGACCAAAAAGAATTTGGCGAACTGAAGCCCAAGGTTGAAAAGTTGGTGCAAGCCCAGCGAGACCTAGTGACAAAAGTGCTGGCCGAAGCCAAGAAAGAAATTGCCCAGGGAAACACGAAGGATGGAGGATTCCTTTTGCTACGTGCTTATAGAGGATTGCCTAAGAATAAGGCGCTAATTAAGTTTTTGAGCGAAGAGGGTAACAAATCCATTTTGCAAAAAACAGAGAACACCTACATGCAAGACCAAGGAAAGGAAATGCACAAGGTGGATGCCGAGTTGTTTTTTGTTATTGATGAAAAGCACAACGCCATTGAGCTTTCTGAAAAAGGGATCGAGCTGATAAGTGGCGACACAGACGCCAATTTCTTCCTAATGCCCGATATCAATATGGGCATGGCGGCCTTAGAGAAAGAGAACTTGGGCGACAAAGAAAAAGCTGAAAAACGTGACGAATTACTGCGTGATTACGCCATCAAGAGCGAACGCATACACACCCTAAACCAATTGCTAAAAGCCTACACCTTGTTCGAGCTGGATGTGGAATATGTGATCATGGACAGCAAGGTGAAGATTGTGGACGAACAAACGGGCCGTATCATGGAAGGTCGCCGCTATAGCGACGGACTACACCAAGCCATTGAGGCCAAAGAGAATGTGAAGATTGAAGCCGCCACACAAACCTTCGCCACCATTACGCTACAGAACTACTTCCGCATGTACAAGAAACTGGCGGGTATGACCGGTACGGCAGAGACAGAGGCGGGCGAGTTTTGGAGTATTTACAAACTGGATGTGGTGGTAATACCTACCAACAGACCTATTTCTCGAAAGGACATCAACGACCTGGTGTACAAAACCAAACGCGAGAAGTACAATGCGATAGTAGAAGAGATTATAAGCCTTCGTGATGCGGGCAGGCCGATATTGGTTGGAACCACATCTGTAGAAGTATCCGAATTGCTGAGCCGAATGCTCCAGCTAAGGAAAATAAACCACCAGGTGCTGAATGCCAAGCTGCACAAGAAAGAAGCAGATATTGTGGCCGAAGCAGGAAAGCCCGGTACTGTGACCATTGCCACCAACATGGCGGGTAGGGGAACGGATATAAAGATTGGTGAGGATGTGAAGCGGGCAGGAGGATTGGCCATTATTGGCACCGAGCGTCACGACAGCCGCCGTGTGGACCGCCAGTTGCGCGGACGAAGTGGCCGCCAAGGAGACCCCGGATCGTCGCAGTTTTTCGTTTCGCTAGAGGACAATTTGATGCGCTTGTTCGGCTCAGACCGCATGGCAGGCATCATGGACCGCTTAGGGCTGAAAGAAGGCGAGGTGATTCAGCACAGCATGATCACCAAAAGCATTGAGCGCGCACAGAAAAAGGTGGAAGAGAATAACTTCGGCATACGTAAGCGCTTGCTGGAATATGACGACGTGATGAACTCGCAGCGCGAAGTGATCTATAAGCGCCGTCGCCACGCTTTGTTTGGCGAGCGCATTCAGGTGGACATAGCCAACATGATGTACGATACGGTGGAAAGCCTTGTAGCCAACCATCAGGCGCAGAAAGACTTTGAAGCTTTTAAGCT
>CAZBBV010000148.1:0-5203 GCA_964490025.1 uncultured Cryomorphaceae bacterium
TGTAGTCGCTGAGCAGATAGCCAAAAATCCAGGCGATGAGAATGGCGGAGAAAAAGGAGGGAAGCGACATGCCCAGCACGCTCACCACGCCCAGCACGCGGTCGATCCATTGGTCTTTGAACAGAGCGGAAACCAACCCCAAAAATATTCCCACAACGAAAGCGAAAGTGATGGCCGCTACTGCCAGCACGGCAGTATTTGGAAAGGTATCGGCAATGATACTGCTTACCTTCTTTCCGCTTTTCTGAAAACTTTCGCGCAAATACGGGGCTTTTATGGCAATGCCTTTTCCCTCTGTATAGCTTTTCACCAGTATGGCGTATTTGCCTTCCGCTTCGTAATTCAGCATTTCGGGCGACACATTCTGATGCCAGGCCACCGGACTCACGTCATTTAGGTAGTAGAGATACTGCTGCCACACCGGTAGGTCGAAGCCGTATTTCTTTCGCACCAATTCTAGCTGTTCAGAATTTTCTTGTTGGTCGAGCATCATACGCGCCGGATCGCCGGGCAATACATTAAACAGCAAGAACACCACCGTGAGTACGCCGAGTATCACCAATGCACTGTAAGTCAGCTTTTTTAAGAAAAATGAAAACACCTGATTACTCAACTTTTAAGGACACTAATATAAAAGTAGAGGACCAAGTATGGCCTGAAAAGCACGCTATTTTGCTAACAACCGCGCCTGCTCAAGCGTAGGTGTGTCGTTGTGGTGCCATTGCCCTTTCACAGTGCCTTTTTGAATGTACACCACTCCTGGATTGGAACGGATTACGGTCTTTAGTGCTGTTTCGTCGGCACTGCCGAAAGGGAAAGAAGCCTGATTCTCGTGGCGAAATTGTTCCACTATTTCAGGGCTGCTGGCCGAAAGGCCAATCACTTTGATGCCTTCCGCTTCGCAGGCGGCAGCTAGTGCGTTTATCTTTTCAAAATTCTTGGTGGATGTTTTATCAATACGGTAGCATACCACCAGAAACAGTTCTTCTTCCTCCATCAATTCTGGTAAATAATCCATGCCATCAATCGTAATGGAAAAATCGTGGATGGGTGGTTCGTAGCCCTTCTTGATAAGTTTTTGCTCGCGGTCCACAAACTCAGCGCCCGGAATGTCCCACGGCGCCTGCTCGGTGGTGTAGCGTTGGTCCACGCCATCTACCTTGTAGATCCAGGTCATTTCATACTCATCCTGTGGCGCCCCTTCAGGAATTTCCATTCCCTCCACAATATTCTTTCCTACGGCATAGGCACGAAAATCAATAATTGGCAAGTGGTTGATGACATAATAGGTAACCGCCACACAGAATAGCAAGGAAAGCGAAAGTATGGCCGTGCTCAGCTTTGGCGAAAAGACGGGCTTCGCCAAGTTTTTATTGAAGAAGAGAATGAGAATAAGAACGCTCAGGATGATGTCTTTGTAGAAAGACTGCCATGGCGTGAGCGGTATGGCGTCGCCAAAGCAGCCGCAGTCGGTCACTTTGTTGAAGTAGGCGCTGTAGAAAGTGAGGAAAGTGAAGAAAATAATCATGAGCAACAGACCCCAAATGGTGAGCCTCGAGCGAATGCCAAAAAGCAGCATCACACCCAGCAGCACCTCCACAATGCACACAAAAACGGCTAGCGCCAAGGAGAGCGGAATCATGAAAGGCGTGCCGAACACCTCGAAATACTCAGCCAGCTTGTAGGAAAATCCCACCGGATCGTTGAGCTTGATAAGGCCGGAGAAAATGAATAGCACACCAACGAATATTCTGGCGAACTGGGTAAGGATGTTTTTCATGTGATTGATTTGTTTTCTTCAAGTTTTATTAAGGCGAAAAGGGCGTAGTTGATCATATCGAAATAGTTGGCCTCCAAGCCTTCCGACACCAGGGTCTTGCCTTGGTTGTTTTCTATTTGCTTGATGCGCAGTAGCTTTTGCAAAATAAGATCGGTGAGCGAACTCAAGCGCATATCGCGCCAAGCCTCGCCATAGTCGTGGTTTTTGGCTTGCATCAGCTCGCGGGCTTCGTGGGCTTTTTGCTGGAAGGCGCCCACCGCATCTTCCTGACTCATATCGGGTTGCTCGCTCACACCTTTTTCTAACTGTATGAGCGCCATGATGGAGTAGTTCACAATGCCAATGAATTCCCCTTCAATGCCGTCTTGCACCATCTGTACGCCTTTCTGCTCAATGCTGCGTATTCGTTGGGCTTTTATAAATATTTGGTCGGTGAGGGAGGGAAGTCGAAGAATTCGCCACGCACTTCCATAATCTTTCATTTTTTTTGCAAACAGCTCTGCACAAGTATTCAGGCGCTCGTTGTATTGCGAAAGGGTATGTTTCATGGGCGAAAAATCGGGGTAAATGATGAATTCCAAAAGTACATTTTTTAGCAAAAAGCAGTCCATGAACATTGGTGGAAAGCTTATAAAACTTGACACTCCAAAGGTGATGGGTATATTGAACCTTACGCCCGATTCTTTCTATTCAGGATCAAGGCTTTCGGAAGCCCATTTTGCTGTATCGCGGGCCGAAAGCATGCTTCAGGAGGGTGCCGATATTTTAGACATTGGCGCGCAGAGCACCCGACCGGGTGCACAATTGCTGAGCGTGGAGGAGGAGTGGAGCCGTTTGGAAAAGCCGCTCAAGGAAATTGTCCGTGATTTTCCGGAGGCAATCGTTAGTGTGGATACCTTCTATGCCGACATTGCCCGCCGAGCCGTGGATTTCGGCGCGCACATCATCAACGACGTGAGCGGCGGCAGCATGGACACCCTGATGTTCGAAACCATTGCTGCGCTGCGCGTTCCGTACATCCTCATGCACATGCGCGGCACGCCCGACACTATGAAGACTTTTGCCATTTATGAAAATGTGGTGCAAGAAGTGGCTTTCGAAATCAGCGAAAAACGCTGGAAGCTGAAGCAATTGGGCGTGGCAGATGTCATTGTCGATCCCGGATTCGGCTTTGCCAAAACCATTGCGCACAATTTCCAATTGCTACACGGGCTCGACTACTTGAACCTCCTTTTCGAAGAACCCATCATGGCGGGACTTTCGCGCAAATCTATGATTTACAAGACGCTGGAAATAAGTCCGGAAGAAGCGCTCGAGGGAACCGTTGCGCTCAACGCCATTGCCCTGCAGAAAGGGGCAAGCTTTCTTCGGGTGCATGATGTGAAGCCTGCCGTGCAAGCTGTGCGCCTGCACGAGGCAATGAAGAATAGTATAATTTAGCCCAAAACACAGCGCCGTGGACTTCCTTGAGTTTAAGCTGATCGACCTGATCGACATCTTTTTGGCAGCCATCCTCATCTATCAGGTGTATCGGCTGGTAAAAGGCACTGTGGCCATCAATATCTTCATTGGTGTAACCGTGATTTACCTGGTGTGGAAAGTAGTGGAGGCCATGCACATGCCCCTGCTATCGGAGATTTTGGGGCAATTTATTGGACTGGGTGTGCTGGCGCTCATCATAGTTTTTCAGCAGGAAATCCGAAAGTTCCTGCTCATGATCGGGGCCTCGGGCGTGAAGGGACGGAAGAACATTTTCCGGCAGTTGAGTGGCATAAAAGCGCGTGCTGCCGAAAATGTGGATGTGGAGGCCATAGTGAACGCCTGCCGTAACCTGAGCCACGATAAGTTGGGCGCCCTAATCGTCATTACCCGCAACAGTCAGTTGGGCTTTTTCGAGCAAACCGGCGACCGGCTGAATGCCGTGCTATCTTCCCGATTGCTAGAAAGCGTGTTTCAAAAGAACGCACCTATGCACGACGGCGCGGTGATCATTACCGGAAATGAAATATTGGCCGCGCGCTGCGTATTGCCCGTGTCCGACAATAGGGAACTGCCCTCCAACCTAGGCATGCGCCACCGTTCGGCGCTGGGCATTACCGAACAAACCGACGCCTTGGCCGTAGTGGTATCAGAAGAAAATGGCAAACTGAGCTACGCCAAAGAAGGCGCGCTGCAATACGACCTGGAGCACACGGAATTACTCAAGCAATTGGAAGCGGATTTGAATTGAGGGGGAGGAAAATGAAGGCTTATGCATCTTTGGGAATCGAACCTCAAGTGTTTAATGAAAACTATTGGAACCAATTGGCCTTATAACTGGGTTCTTTCAAACTATCATTTGGATATGATATTTCCTCATAAAAATATTCCTTACCTGTATTGTCTTTCGTTAAGGTAAATTCCCCTTTATCATTCATAGAATAAATTCGACTTGTGAAGTGCACAGGCGAATAGCCATGGGGATCACCACTATATTCTGTTGCAATAAAGCTGATTTCTTGATGTATTGGGAATCTATATAAATCCAAATTCTCCACACTAAAGGTTCCAAAAAGGTTCAATTGCTTCTTTGATACGTTGAAAATTAAGTAATCAAACACGCCACAACCTAAACCTGAGCAAGGGAAAGGCTTGAACTCCATAAAAAGCAATTCGTCACTTCCATGTCTATACAGCTTTATTTTCTCCAAATAATTGCAGAACATATTATCCATTTCGCCATCAGTTCTAGGGTTAACAGTTTTCAATTCATCCAAGCTGAATGTTTCGGAATTTATTTTTAACCAATTGATATTAAAACTGTCCGCTTTGAAAACTTCAATTGTGTTATCTCCTAGAACAAAGCTCTCAAATACACTGTATTGAATGTCGTTGATTATACTATCTATTGGTTCAATTTTGTAACGCTCAATCGAACTCATAAGCTGCTGAATACTATCCTCTACTAAACTATAATATTCAATCTCTGATTTATTCGTGATCTCAGCATATGATTGTAAAGCAATTGAAACGAACCATAGAATTAGACACCATATTATGACAGCTAATACTATCAAACTTCCTATAGTTATTACTAGTGCCTTCCAGTTTCTCTGAACAATAAACCAAATGACTAATAGTGAAACTGGTAGAATCAATGCGTAGAGAAGTGTCATATGAATAGATAATTGAAAGAGGTTTGCCTCTAGTTTAATCCACCAATAAAACTAGCGCATTTTTCAAAAGTGAAGTCATCAATTTCCTTTGTCTCACAGATGCCACAGATTTACACAGATGCAAGCCAGGCCTTCTTCTTGCTTTGCCCGTCAATGCTGGTGTCGCTGTAGAGAAACCAGTCTAAAAACTTCGTAGCCCTGTTGTTGGGGAAACTTTTAGACAGAGAGATGACACCCTCGCTATCCAACATATCGCTATTGTATTTTT
>CAZBBV010000149.1:0-5177 GCA_964490025.1 uncultured Cryomorphaceae bacterium
CGACCCTAATCCGGTAGCCACCGCAAACAACTCAGATAATACCCCTCGAACGTGAGAAAGGAATCTGTATTAGTTACAGGTGCCGACGGGATGTTGGGAACCTGTATTTGTATAGAGTTATTAAAACGGGAATATGCAGTCACTGCCTTGGTAGAGGATGTAAAACGAGATTCTGTCATTGCCGGTCTTCCGATAAAAAGAGTTGAAGGCAATATTCTGGATCGGGAGGGCATGATCCGGCTCACAATGGGCTTGGACTATGTGATTCATGCCGCAGCCCTAACCACAGTTTGGCCAAGGAAGAATCCAATGGTGATGAAAGTGAATCATGAAGGCGCATTAAACATTGCCGAAGCAGTGCTGAACAATAAAGTAAAAAGACTAGTGCATATCGGTTCTGCCAGCGCATTCGGCTCCAAAAAGAAGAGTGTTCCGGCAAATGAAGCTATGATTGATCGGGGTGGTTTTTTTGAAATGGATTATATAAAGAGTAAGAGCCTAGCGCAGAAGAGCTTGTTGCGTTGGCATACTCAGAGAGCATTGCCGGTCATCATTATCAACCCTACTTTTATGATTGGTCCGTACGATTCTAAGCCTTCTTCAGGTAAAATACTACATGCCTTATATAATGGAAAATTACCTGCCTATACTTCTGGTGGTAGAAATTTCGTAAACGCAGAGGATGTCGCGACATCAGTGGTAAACGCCCTCACAAAAGGACGCTTAGGCGAATGCTACATTGTAGGGGGTGAGAATTTGACTATCAAAGGCTTGCCGTCTGAGGGCTAAAAGGTTCAGTTTGTTCAAAGCTCCTAAACCGCTAATGCTAAGCTTGGGGCTAGCGCAGTCGGTCTTGTCAAGAGCTATACAGAGCAAACCTACACTAAGTTTTAGTATGGCTTGTGTATCGTTGGGCGCTAAATATTACGACTCCAAAACGGCGGTAGTGGAATTAGATCACCCGCAGCGACCCATTGAAATAGGCATAAATAACTGCTTGAATTGGTTTGAAAATCAAAACATGATTGACATGAAAAACGAATTTAAAGATAAGGTAGTAGTCCTTACAGGTGGCTCCACCGGAATTGGCAAGGAGTTGGCCATCCAAATTTTAGCTCGAGGTGGAAAAGTCGCCATTCTGGCGAGAAATGTTCAGCGAATGCAAAGCTTTAAAGAAGAGTTTCCAAACTGGAATGAAAAGATTCATTGGGTAAAATGCGACGTCTCTTTAGCTCATGAATGCAATAGCGCAGTACAAGAAGTGATAGAAAACTATGGCAGAATTGATGTGCTGGTGAACAACGCTGCAATTTCTTCGGTAGGAAAACTTGAGGACACTTCGATTGATGTGATTCATAAAATGTTGGACTGCAACTTGAAAGGAGCCATTTTTATGTCGCATGCTTGTATCCCTTTCCTGAAGAGGTCAAAAGGAACCATATTAAATGTTTCGAGTATAGCCTCGTTTTATGGATTGCCCGAACATGGGCTATACAGCACGTCAAAAGCCGCACTAAAAACACACTCTCAAAGTTTGGCATTGGAACTTCGAAGGAGCGGAGTTTCGGTGAAAGTGGCCTTCCTTGGTTTTACAGAAAATGAGCCTACCAAAACCTCCCTTGACGCTCAGGGTAATCCAATCCCTGTACCCGCCCGCGACCCTAAATGGACGGCAAGTAGGACGAAAACGGTCAATAGGATTTTACGGCATATAAAAAGCGGAAAACAAATGCACACGCATGGATTTCTTGGCAAAACACTCTTGATATGCTCGCATTTTCCCTTTGTCCTCTCTTTCCTTTTCCGGAGAATAAAATTTTCCTGAAAGGAGCTGAAAGGCTATAAAACCCTGTCATAATAAAATCCATTGAAAACAAAATTCTATACAGATGAAACCACTAGAACAAAAATCCGGAGATCAAATCTTCAAATCCAAGGCCTTGGAGCTCTTAACCAAGTCCAATCCTTTTATACATATCGTCACCTATGGGTCTTTGATTGCCTTCTTCCTGTGGATGAACCATTTGCCTAGCCAAAAGACAATGCTCGTCTACCTGAGTGGCCTTCTATTCTGGACCTTGAAAGAGTATCTCCTTCACCGTTTCTTTTTTCATATTTCCTTTCCTCGACTTCAGTATGCCATTCATGGCATTCACCACGCCTTTCCGCGCGATAAGCAAAGAGTGCTGATGCCTCCTGTTCCCGGGATATTGATAAGCGCCATCTTATATGCGCTTTGGTTTCTCTTTATAGGAGCTTATGCAAATGCCTTCATGGCAGGAATAATTACGGGATACATGGTCTATAGCTCGATCCATTATTCCATTCATACCTATAAACCCATCAAAGGGCTTAAGTTTTTGTGGGCGCATCACCTAAAACACCACAATCCAAAATACGAGGATAGGGCCTTCGGGGTATCGTCTCCTTTCTGGGACTGGGTTTTTAGAACCATGCCGTAAATCAGAGCGGAGAGCGAGAGCGGAGAGCGAGAGCGGAGAAAGCCGACTCCGTTTCAGCCTAACGAGTTAAAGAGATTCTACGCCCTTCACCCTATTTTCTCCTGCTGCGCACCAATGGCTCGGCTTGTGTCGTTATCATGGGGTTCACCCATATAAAATACCTCGAAGCCATGCGAATCTTCATCATCACCTGCCTGTCAGCCCTATTGCTGGGCAGCAGCAGCCCGCAAACCACCATTGAAATGGACCAAGCGGACAAATATCGACTGGCCTTTACCATTGCCGGAAACGACGACGGCACCCACTACATGAACCCCATAGTGCTGAATATTGAAAACAATGAAAACGGCCCTGTGCTGCTGCACATTCCGGTGGGCTTTCTCTTTGCCAGTGTGGACAGTTTTGTGCAAGACATGATTGTGACCCAAGAGCAGTGGATAGCACTGCTTCCCGGCGAAAAAAAGAAACAGCCTCTGCAAGCCATGTGTACACAGAGCTACAACAGTGGGCCTTCGGCAAGCAGCCAATACAAGGCCAAAGGCATGGCCCGCGGAAGCTGGGTGGAACTAAGCCAATTCATTGCCCAAAAAAGCTACAACAACAGCGAAGGACAAATGGCCATGTGGGCGCTTACTTCAGGTTTGGCGCTAGAGGATATTGGCGGATGGGAGGCCGATCGAGTGAATGAAATAACCGCCTTCACCGCAGGGCTCTTGAAAAAAGACCCGCCACCACCCATGGCTGCTGACGACTACAGGCGCAACTACCAAAGCACCAACTACAAGATGAAAATTAGGGGCACAGTGAACTATGAAAATTTCGCAAAAGCCCGCGTGATGGTGGGCATGTTCAATGCGCAAAACATTTTGGTGCGCGAAGTTTACCTCAACGAAGCCGAGCCGCCACATCCGCATCTCATTGAATACGCTTTCGACGGCACGGAATACACCGACCCGATCTACCACGTAAAGCTCATCATTGACAATGAAGTGGTGATGAACTTTGAGTTGAGGACTCCCGATCGCAGTCGCAACTAAACGAAAAAAGGCGCCTTTCTAGGCGCCTTTCTTTATTTCTGAATTGCCAGATTTACAAGCCCAACATCCTTTTCACATTGCCCGCACCTCCGAATAATTCTTCTACCGGATTCTCGAGCGCGTCTTTTATTGTTTTCAGGAAGCCCACACTTTCGCGGCCGTCGATCACGCGGTGGTCGTAGCTCAGGGCAAGGTACATCACGGGGCGAATTACCACCTGTCCGTTTACTGCTACCGGGCGCTCCACAATGTTGTGCATGCCTAGAATAGCGCTCTGCGGTGGGTTCAGGATGGGTGTGCTGAGCATGCTGCCAAACACCCCGCCATTGGAAATGGTGAAGGTGCCGCCGGTCATCTCATCCACGGTGATAACACCGTCGCGCACGCGCGCAGCCAGACGGGCAATTTCGGCTTCCACGCCGCGGAAGTCCATATTTTCTGCATTGCGCAGCACAGGAACCATCAGCCCTTTGGGTCCTGATACAGCCACGGAAATATCGCAATAGTCGAACACCACTTGCTCGTCGCCGTCTATCATACTGTTCACCTCAGGGAAAGCTTTGAGGGCTTTCACTGCCGCAAGGGTGAAGAACGACATAAAGCCCAGTCCCACACCATGTTTCGCCTTGAAAGCATCCTTGTACTCATTGCGCACAGCAAACACATGACTCATGTCCACCTCATTGAAGGTGGTGAGCATGGCGGTTTGGTTCTTCACACTCACCAGTCGCTCTGAAAGCTTGCGGCGCAACACGCTCATGCGGCGGCGCTCGCTGTTGCGGCTTCCGCTACCCGGACTGCCCATGCTGGCCACGGCCTTCATGGCGTCCTCCTTCGTGATGCGTCCGTCTTTTCCGGTACCCACCACTTGGGAAAGGTTGTTCTCGTCCATAATCTTTTTAGCTGCCGGCGAAGGCACGCCTGTAGCATAGGTGGTGGCGACTTTTGGAGCTTCAGCAGGCTTGGCCGGTGCTGGCGCCGGAGCTGCAGCAGGTTTGTCCTCCGCTTTCTTTGCGGGAGCGGCACCGGCGCTGGGTTTTCCGTCGGTGTCAATGAGGCACACCACTTGGCCCACGGCCACGGTTTCGCCTTCAGCGGCCTTTAGGGTAATGGTGCCACTTTGTTCGGCGGGCAATTCGAGCGTTGCTTTATCGCTGTCCACCTCGGCAATGGCCTGGTCTTTTTCCACATAGTCGCCATCTTTTACCAGCCAGCTGGCAATCTCCACTTCCGATATCGATTCTCCCGGGCTGGGAACTTTCATTTCTAAAATCATCCTTCTTGTATTGGGTTTATGAATGAATTACTTTTTTCACAAGTTCGCGTTGCAGTTTAGCCGCGCGTTTACTGGATCCTGTGGCCGGCGCCGCGCTGGCTTCCAAACTGATTCTTTTCAGCCTCACTTCCTCAGGAAAATGCATGAACATATAGCTCCATGCGCCCATGTTGGCGGGCTCTTCCTGTGCCCAGATGTGCTCTTTCGCGTTCTTGTATTTTTTCAAAATGGCGCCGATTTGCTTCTCCGGTAGCGGATACAACTGCTCTATACGCACCAAGGCGGTGTCTTGTTTTCCGCTGGTTTCCATTTCTTCCAAAAGTTCGTAATAGAGCTTTCCGGAGCAGAACACCAAGCGGATCACTTTTTTAGGATCGGCCGTGGGGTCGTCCAACACTTCGA
>CAZBBV010000150.1:0-5174 GCA_964490025.1 uncultured Cryomorphaceae bacterium
CTTAAAAATATCCCTGACGCTTGCGGTCTTCCATGCTGGTTTCGCTGCGCTTGTCGTCTGCGCGGTTTCCGCGTTCGGTCATGCGTGTGCTGGCCACTTCTTGGATTATTTGTTCTAAAGTATCCGCTTCCGATTCAATGGCTCCGGTAATGGTCAGGTCGCCAATGGTGCGAAAGCGAATGCGCTTCATTTCGGGCTTTTCATCAGGCCGAAGGTTCAGGTGTGGCGAGTTGGCTATGAAGGTGTTGTTGCGCGCGATCACTTCCCGTTCGTGCGAAAAATAGAGCGAAGGCAAGGGAATATTCTCTTTCAAAATGTATTGCCACACGTCCATCTCCGTCCAGTTGCTGATGGGGAAAACGCGGAAATGCTCTCCAAAATTCTTGCGGCCATTAAACAGGTTCCACAATTCGGGGCGTTGGTTTTTTGGGTCCCATTGGCCAAACTCGTCGCGGTGCGAGAAGAAACGTTCTTTGGCACGGGCTTTTTCTTCGTCGCGGCGTGCGCCACCCATGGCGGCGTCAAATTGGTGCTTCTCAATGGTGTCGAGCAAAGTGGTGGTTTGTGCCACATTCCGGCTGGCGTTGAAGCCGCGCTCTTCGGCCACCTTACCTTGGTCTATCGACTCTTGCACCGAGCCAACCACCAATCGCGCCCCTAGGTCATTTACCAACTGATCGCGATAATCCAATGTTTCCTGGAAATTGTGCCCCGTGTCGATATGCACCAATGGAAATGGAATTTTTGCAGGGAAAAATGCTTTTTTGGCCAAATATGTAAGCACAATGCTGTCCTTTCCCCCGCTAAAAAGAATGCAAGGGTTGTTGAATTGGGCAAAAACTTCGCGAATGACGTAAATGGATTCCGACTCCAGTTCACTTAGATGTTTCAGGTTGTATCTGTTCATCTATCTATTTTTTCAATGAGCGGCAAAATTACTTTTAATAGTTGATTTAAGCTTTCCTCAATGCTTAGTTCGGCGGTGGGAATTGTAAGCTCCGGCTTCAGTGGCTTTTCGAAAGGCGAATCGATTCCTGTGAAATTCTTTATCTCTCCTTTCCTCGCTTTCGCATATAGCCCTTTCGTGTCGCGTTGCTCACAAATCTCCAGCGGTGTGTCGACAAAAATCTCTACGAATCTTCCTTCCGGCAACTTGGCCCTAATTGTATCGCGATCGGAGATAAAAGGAGAGATAAAAGCCGTGAGCACCACAATTCCCGCGTCGTAAAAAAGCTTCACAATCTCCGACAAGCGGCGGATATTTTCCTTTCGGTCTTGTTCCGAAAACCCTAGGTCGCTGTTTATACCGGTGCGGATATTATCGCCATCCAATAACATGGTGGCAATTCCTCTTTTGTTGAGTTCGGTTTCTAAGGCGTCGGCCAAGGTGCTCTTTCCGCTACCTGAGAGCCCGGTGAACCACAACACCACCGGTTGCTGCTTGAGGTTGCGCATACGTTGCTCCAGCCCTATTCTGTGTTGGTGGGGAATGACGTTCTCGTTCATACAATCGGGATGTTATAGGCCTTAAAGATATAGCCCAATGCCAGTAAGCTGTAAATAATAGATAAAGGCAAGCCCACCTTAAGGAAATCGCCAAAGCGATAACGCCCCGGACCATACACCATGATGTTGGTTTGGTATCCGACAGGAGTGGCAAAGGCGCAAGAGGCGGCAAAGGCTATAGCCAAATAAATCGGCATGCCGGGCACGCCGTAGTGCTGAGACAAGCTATAGGCTATGGGGAAAGCAATAGACACAGCAGCTGCATTGCTGATAAAAGAAGTCAATATAAAAGTAAGGACATATAACCCGACTATGCCTTGCCAAAGCAACTCGGTGCCAAACAGTGATAAAATTCCTTCACTCACAAAGGTGCTGGCTCCGGAACTCAAAAAAGCCTCGCCGATAGAGAGCGCGCCAACCAAAAGAAGCAAGAGGCTAAAATCCATTTCCTCTCTCAGGTCTTTGAGGGATATCATGCCGGTAATGCCCATCACGCCCAGCAGCACCATGATGGCGGTAAACAAATCGATTGCCCCGGCAAAACCAAACGCGGCCAGCACCACGCCGGTAAATACAACCATCAATCGAGGAACGAGCGGACGGGCTTCGTATTCCTTGTGCTGCGAAACTAAATACAGGTCTCTGCGCGCCTTTTCGTTTTCCAAAAACCGCTTACCCACGGCCAAAAGTAGCAAGTCGCCACTCTGAATCCTGATGTCGCCAATCTTTCCACTTAGCCTTTCGCCATTTCGGTGGATCGCGATTATTCCTGCGTCGTACCTGTTTCTAAAATTGAGTTCACGGACAATCTTCCCACTCATATCGCTGTTCGAAGGGATCACCGCCTCTATTATTTGCCGCTCTTCATTCTGCTCAAAGCTGGTATGTTCATTTACATAGAGCCCATGGTTGGCATCCACCAAATCCACCACCGTTTCAATGTTTCCGGCAAATACCAATGAGTCGTTCGCCAAAATTTCTTCCTCCGGCCCAACGGGCGAAATATTCCTGCCCTTTCTTATTATTTCCAGAAGAAACACCCCTCTTAAATTGCGCAATCCTGCCTCAGAGATGGTTTTTCCAACAATGGACGAACCTTCTCTAATTTTTGTTTCCACCAGGTATTCTCTTTGGTTGGCCGAAAATTCATCCATCAAATCGGTGCGATCGGGCAGCATACGATAGCCAATGAGGAGCAAATAGATAAGACCGGCTATGGTGACCATCAATCCCGGAACGAGAAAGTCGGTAAGTTGAAACAAAGGTTCTCCGTTTTGTTCCAAAAAGCCGTTGAGCACCAAGTTGGTGGAAGTGCCTATAAGCGTGATCATGCCACCCAACATGGCCATATACGATAATGGTATTAAAAACTTAGACGGATGGATACCGGCCCGCTTTCCCCATGTCTGAATGTACGGGATGAAGAGGGCTACAATGGGGGTGTTGTTGAGCACCGACGAAAGTCCTGCCACGACTACCGACATGCGCAATATAAATACCCTAGGCCTACGCACGCCTTGGAAAAATTTATCGATCAAATCCATGAGGCCAAAGCGCTTACGTAGAGCGGAGGTGATAAAAATGAGGATGAATATGGTGGCTATCTGCTTGTTGGCAAAGCCGGAAAGCATTTTCTCAGGGGTAATAATGCCCATAAGAACGAGCAACACCGCCCCTCCCATGAAGCTGATAGCAGGTTTTATTTTTTGAAACAACAAACTAAATACCACCACAGCCACTAGTCCGAGTACTATCCACGCTTGATATGTGCCTAGAAAGCTCATTGAACGATAAACCAGGGATTGAGCAGATTTGGTTTGTTGTATTGCAATGGCATGCCCGTTTCCGCCTCTACTACCGAAAAGCCCGCAGCTTCGCAAATGGCCTGGCCTGCGGCCGTGTCCCATTCCATGGTAGGGGCAAAACGCGGATATACATGTGCGGAACCTTCGGCCACCATGCACAACTTTAATGAACTCCCTTTCGAAATCATGGCCACCTCGCCAAGTTCGTTCTGAAGGTTCTGGATGAATGCCTCTGTTTCCGGCGACTTGTGACTACGGCTACCCACCACGGTATATTGCTCAGTCTCCTTGAAAGGAAGCCTCTTGCTCGACATTTTCAGCGCATTGAGGTCGGGCACTTCTACTATCTGGTTGTGGTAAAAGGCCGAAATTCCATCAGAAAAGTAGAGTTCATTGCTCACCGGAACATAAATGACCCCCATCTTTGGGCGTCCTTCTTCTATCAAGGCTATATTCACAGTGAATTCTCCGTTTCGCTTGATAAATTCTTTGGTGCCATCCAAAGGATCGACCATCCAAAAGCGCTTCCAGGAAGCGCGGTTGGTGTAAGACCCGGGATCGGATTCTTCGCTCAATACGGGTAGACCGGTAGGCAACAAATGTTCGAGGATGACGCTGTGGGCGCTTCTGTCGGCGCGGGTCAATGGACTTTCGTCCGATTTCAATTCAACTAAAAACTCAGAGGCGTACACCTCCATAATTTTTTCGCCGGCAACTATTGCTGCCTTTACAGCGGCATGCAGCCATTCTGCGTAACTCATTTCAGCTATTTTTTTACACCCCTACAGGATGCCAGGTAGTTTTTATCTCAACAAAGGGGCGAATATACGCTAATCCATACGGCCGATTTCCCGACAAATCGAGGGCTACAACGCGCTTTACATTCTCTGCTGCGGCCTGCATATCGTTTTCTGAAAACACCTTCGACAACTTATCTGAAAGGATGCAATCCACTTCGAGATGCGAAGCGAAATGAGGCGCCAGCTCTGCTTGGCTTCCACTTAAAATGTTGAGAACTCCGGCAGGAAAATCACTGTTTTGAACTACTTCAGCAAAGCTCAATAGTGCCAGTGGTGCTTGCTCATCAGCGCACACGATCACTGTGTTGCCCGCCACCAGCGGAGGGAGAATCAACGCCATTGCGCGATACATGGAGCCTTGATGCTCAGCGAAACTTGCCACCACACCGGTAGCCTCCGGGAAAGAGAAATTGAAAAATGGTCCGGAAACCGGGTTTACTGTACTGATGAGCTGTGCATACTTGTCGCACCAGCCGGCATAATACACCATGAGGTCTATAGCCTTGCGAACATCTGTTTTGGCCGAACTGGCGCTAAATCCACATTTTCTCAATTCGCGCTCAAACTGTGCTGCTCTACCTTCGGTCATTTCGGCCAGTCGATAGAGAATCTGCGCCCGGTTGTAGGCCGTGCGGCCTTCCCAGCCCGTTTGCGCAGCCTTGGCGGCCACCACCGCGTTTCTAAAATCCTTACGCGAAGCGCGACACACATTGGCCAGCAGTTTTCCTTCTTTGTCCAATACCTTCATATAGCGTCCCGATTCCGTGCGCGGAAACTGTCCGTTGATGTAAAGTTTGTATGTTTTTAATACTTCCATTTTCGATCAGCTTATGTTGAGATAAGGAACCAACCCATGAACACCGCCTTCGCGGCCATAGCCACTTTCTTTGAAGCCTCCAAAAGGCGAGGCAGGGTCGAATTTGTTGTAGGTATTGGCCCACACCACGCCGGCTTTTAGCATGCTGCCGGCTTTGAAAATTTTAGAACCTTTTTGCGTCCACACGCCTGCACTCAAACCGTAAGGTGTGTTGTTGGCTTTTTGAATCACTTCGTCGAAAGTTCT
>CAZBBV010000151.1:0-5168 GCA_964490025.1 uncultured Cryomorphaceae bacterium
GCATAGAGCATCCTCAAGCGCTTATAGACAGCATTCAAGACCATGGCCCTACACGACATCCCAATCTGCCCGCTGCCGCCTACAGCCTGGTGCATCAGGTACGCAATCAAGGCGTTTATTCCTTTTGCATGTGTCCGGGGGGAATCATTGCGCCATGCGCTACCCAACAGGAAGAAATAGTAACCAATGGCTGGTCGCCATCCAAGCGCAACAATCCTTACGCAAACAGCGGCATAGTGGTAGAAATCACAGCCCAGGATTTTCATGAATATGGCAACGACCCGCTGGCGGCTATGCGCTATCAGGCGGCAGTGGAGCACAAAGCCTGGGTGGCCGGAGGAAAATCGCAGGTGGCGCCGGCACAACGCGTAACCGATTTTGTGCGTGGCAAACGCAGCAGTAGCCTGCCCGAAAGCAGCTACCAACCCGGAACGGAAAGCGTGGAGCTGGGTAGCGTGTTGCCCGAAAAGGTGTACAAAATGCTGCAAGAAGGGTTTATGGCTTTTGGAAAAAAAATGAGAGGCTACCTGAGCGAAGAGGCCGTGGTGCATGCTGTGGAAAGCCGTACCTCAAGCCCGGTGCGCATTCCCAGGGACAATGAGACTTTGCAGCACCCTGATTTTCCCGGACTTTTTCCCTGTGGCGAAGGGGCAGGCTATGCCGGCGGAATTGTTTCGGCGGCCATGGATGGAATGCGTTGCGCAGAAAAGGCAGTTTCATACCTTGCGTAAAAAGAAAGCAATATGCCTACCCTCGACCAAGTAAAGCATTTCCTCTATGAGGAGACCACTGCATTCATCCAATCACTTCAAGCCGACAGCAAGCCCATTTTCGGGCTGATGAACAGCACCCAAGTGATTGATCACATGGAAGCAAGCCTTCGATTGCCATTGCTCAATATGAAATTGGAATTGACCACTGAACCGGAGCGCATTGAACTTGCCCTCCAATTTTTATACAGCGAAAAGACAATCCGCGAAGGTGCTAAGAAGCCTGATTTATATGGCAGTTTTGAAAAATCTTCGCATGATATTGCAGAAGCCAAATTGGAATTTAATAAAACCCTTGGCGATTTTCGCAAAGCCGCAGAAGCGGGAACATTGAGCGGCACACATCCCATTTTCGGGCATTTGAATAACGAAGAGTGGCTCCGATTTGAAGAAAAACACCTTCGCCACCACATGGTACAATTTGGTTTCGAAGGTTAATCAGACTTAGGGTATTTTTACGTTCTCCCTTTCAAGTTCAACCACATGCGCAATATTGTCCTGACATTGCGAAAGTACCTCCCGGTGGAAATCATGCTGCTGCATTTCCGCCGCAGTCAGGTGTTGCTGCTGTTCTGGATTATTGTTTTCGGACTTACCGTGGGCGGATGGGGTGCATCCATTGGACTGCCCTACCTCATACTGCATCCCGAGTACTTGGGTGAAGTCAGTTTTTTGTCCTACCTCATGTTGGGTTTGGGCTTCGGGCTTTTTGTAATGAGTTTCCACATCACCAGCTACTTATATCTGAGCTATCGACTGCCATTTGTGGCGGCATTCTCCAGGCCTATTTATCGCTTTTCGATCAACAATTCCCTTATTCCGGTGGTGTATTTCATCACCTTTAGCGTGGCGTGTTATCGCTTTCAAACGCTGCAAGAGGGCATTTCCACAGCCAATGCGCTCATTCATCTTTTGGGATTTTTCACCGGAACCACCATCACCATCTCCTTCGTGCTGGGCTTTTTCTTTTCAGCCAATAGAAACCTGGCCAACCGCATTGCAGCACAACTCAAGCAGCCACTTAGCCTGATCGTTCGCAAGAAGAGAAAAAGCGAAACACCAGTTGACGACGCACCCATAGTGCAATACTACTTCAAGGATTTTATCACACTGCGCCCGTTGCGGGATGTTTCCCACTACCCTACCGACCTGCTCAAGGGTCTTTTACAAAAGCATTACCTACATGCTTCATTCTTTTTCGTCTCCATATTCCTCATCATGCTGCTCATGGGCGTGTTTCGCGAAACAGCCGCGGTAATCATGCCCGCGGGAGCCAGCATCTTTGTTCTTATATCGCTCTACATCTTGTTTATTGGCGTCCTCTTCAGCTGGACACGCGGTTGGTTCATCTCCGTGTTGGTGGCCATTGCCTTATTGCTCAACTTCCTGACCACCATTCCCTTCTTTCAGGCAAGCCATCCGGCTTATGGCATGGATTATAGCGCCAAAGCTGTCTACAACTTTGATCAATTGATGGCCATCACCCATCCGGACACGGTGAAAAAAGATTTTGCACATGAACTAGAACGGTTGAACATCTGGAAGGGGGGCAAAAAGAAAAAGCCTGTACTGGTGTTGCTCAACACGTCGGGCGGAGGGCTGCGGGCCGCACTATTTACTTTCAGGATGCTGCAAGAGCTGGAAATGGCCACCGATCAGAAGTTTTTTGAAAACACCGTGCTCATGACCGGCGCTTCAGGAGGATTGATGGGCGCGGCGCTTTTTCGAGAATTGATGGTGCTTTCGCAAAACGAAAATCTACCTATGTGGAGCGATAGCCTGTGGACAGAGCGCGTTTCAAGCGATTTGCTCAACGCCACTGCGTTCACCCTGGTGGTGAGCGACCTTTTTATAAGCTTCAATACCGCCGAAATAAACGGGCGCAGCTACGCCAAAGACAGGGGCTATGCCTTTGAATGGATATTGAACAAAAACACCCTTGACCTGGTGAACCAACCACTGAATTACTATGAGGAAATAGAAAACTCGGGAAGGGTGCCCAGATTGATTCTTTCGCCTACGGTGCTCAACGACGGTAGAAGGCTCATCATCTCCCCGCTTCCTTCGGCCTATTTAAGCTTGGCCAACCGCGACCACACCGACCCTGAGCACCATGATGCCATAGAGTTTTTGCGCCTTTTCGAGGGGCAAGACCCAGGAAATTTGCGCTTTACTACGGCCTTGAGGATGAGCGCTACCTTCCCCTTTATCACACCGCCCATTGAGCTGCCTTCTGAACCCATGATGAGTGTGATAGACGCCGGTGCGCGCGACAACAATGGCTTTGAACTGAGCCTACGCTACCTCTACACTTTCCGGGAGTGGGTGGCTGCCAACTACGAAAAAGTGGTGATTGTGCAGATCAATAGCGACCGGGCGCGCGAAATTACGATTGCGCCTATCGACGACCTTTCGCTGGTGCAAAAACTAACCGAGCCAATTGGCGGCGTGGTGCGCAGCTTTGCCAACATGCAAGAGTTTCAGCATGCCTGGTTCAAAAACCAGTTTACCGACTGGGCCGACTTTGACATTGAGATCATCCGCTTCCAGCTGCTGGAGCAAACAGAAGATGTGGCGCTTAGCTGGCACCTTACGAAGCAGGAAAAGATGTATGTGGAAAAATCGATTTCTAACCCAAGGAACAAACTGGAAATACTTCGTATTCAGGAACTGTTTCGCGAAGTGAAATAATTGAACAATCAATTTCAACGAATCGCGGCAAGCAATACTTACAGAGCATCCGGCTATCAATGGCCAATCGGATTTCATAGTCAATATTCAACCACGGCGTTCAAGAACACAGTACACGAACCAGGTTATTCCATTTTCGCATAGTTTCTGCAAGCGCAACTTTCTCCTTGCCACCGGCCTATTGCAATTCTCAGAGTGAAGACAATCGCAAGCGTCTGATCCTTTCCTCATCCTTTGGATAAGGAGGAGTCCAGGTCAATGTCCGAAAATACCTTTTCGCGATTCAATCCATGTACTGCTTACGCTCCAAAAAAAAATCCCCCTCGCCGGAGCGAGAGGGATCTTCTGAGATTAGTGAAAAATGGGCAGTGGCTTATTGCACCACTACTTTCTTGTTGATCATTCTATTGTCTGTATTCACAGAGATTAGGTATACACCTTTGCTGTATCCGCTTAGGTCAATGGTGCGGCTCAGTTTATCCATGTTGTCCACAGGGATATTGAATTTCTGCACCACTTTACCTACTGCATCTGTAATGGTCACACCGATTTCCTGTCCATAAGCGCCAAGTACATCAAGTGTGAACACGCCATTGTTCGGGTTCGGGTAGATCTCTACATCCAATCCATTGGCCATGTCTTCCTCGATACCGGTAAAGTCCACCAAGAATCTGGATGAAGTGCTCGAACAGCCGTTGGCATCCGTGATGCGTACATAGAATACGCCATTTCCGGTAGCAGTGTAGGTCTGGCCAGTAGCGCCCGGAATTGGGTTCTGGTTGGCATCCAACCACTGATAGCTCACACCCGGCACACTGCTGTTGGCAGTAAGTATGGTGCTCACCTGCGTGATGTAAGGCTGTGCAGGCAATGCATTCACCGTAATGGTTCCTGCATCTGAATTCACACAACCGGCTGCGCTGGTATAGGTATAAACGATACTGTAGGTACCGGCACTTACAATGGAAGGATAGAACATTCCATTGAACACACCAGGACCGCTGTACACACCACCGGCAGGAGTACCTCCCGACAATGTGAATGCAGGCGCATCTTTACACACATCAGCATAGTTGTTCAAATTCACCGTTGGCAAAGCCTCTACAGTAAAGGTTTGTGTAGCTGTACCTGAACATCCTGCAGCATTGCTGAAAGAGTAGGTAATGGTGTGCACACCCACACCCGCAACTTGCGGATCGAACATGCCACCGCTCACACCTGTACCGCTATATGTACCACCGCCCGGCTGACCGGTCAACAATTGAATTGGTGAACCGTCGATACACAATGGAGCCACAGGGCCCAAAGTAACCGTAGGTGCTGAATTCACTACAATGGTGAAGGTAGTACTGCTGCTGCAACCGTTGGCGTTGGTTACGCTGTAGGTTAGGATGTGGTTGCCCAATCCTGCTGCTGCCGGCGAGAATGTAGTACCTGTTACACCAGGACCGCTGTAGGTTCCACCTGCAGGCGTTCCGAAGTTCAAGCTTACGTTCGCGCTGTTAGAGCACTGATTTGGCACAGGAGCCACATTCACTACAGGTAGTCCATTCACCGTAATGGTTCTGGTAGCCGAATTGCTGCAACCATTCACATCTGTGTAAGTGTAGGTAATGGTATGGGTACCAGGACCTGCCTGACTTGGATGGAACATGCCTGCAGAAACGCCCGGACCTGTGTAGTTACCACCGGTTGGGTTGCCACCTG